>JAHQWW010000171.1 GCA_029856365.1 Candidatus Hodarchaeota archaeon | reverse complement strand
CAGGTTCATCCCATGGCTCTCCGTCCTTAATCTTCATCAAGACTGAGATTGTACCAGGCCCATACCCTCTAGTGTGATCAAAATTACGTACAAAAGTTTCTGCCATATCCGATCCATTAAATTCCCCTTTATTGGCACAAATGGATTCTATGACCCCTCTCATCATTTCACTGTCATCAGTATACCTTCCCCCAATCATTTGAAAATCTTCAACTCGAATGGAACCATGATATGAGCCTTCATACCTAGCTCCCCATGAATCACCGATCACGCTTCCTAGGATAGAACCCAAGAATTTGCCTTTAATCCTGTTTAACTGGGTCATTAGTCAAACCTAGCGAGAATAGCGTTTTTCTTAATAGTTAATGCTTCTTCTTTTCTTGGATCTTTTAAATGAAATTGATCTAAGATATACTCAAAGCTCGGTTTATCTAGTTCATAAATCTTAGCAATCAAGGAATCAATTGTAGCTTGACACTGAAATCTATCAAAAAAAGATTGATATGAGAAGTTTTTTCCGAACTGCTTATGAAGCGTCTCAAATTTAGGAAATAGACTTGCGACATTCCTTACAATCTCTTGATAGATGTTATCATACTTAGATAGACGAGGTACAGGCATATCATAAATAAAAAACATATTCAAATTCGTTGTAACTTTCAGTCGAAGTAGATAATCGAATACAAAGCTGTTGAAAATCCCACATAAATATAGTAAATCAGATTCATTAATCAATCTTTCATCATTTTCTGGATCAAAGATTTTAGTTACGATCAAGGAATTTCCACAACAAACATTGCGAGGGATAATTGTAGCAATCATTGTTCTACGATTAGTACTTGCTGCAACTGATCGAAATCCTAATCTATATTCTTTATAATCTTGGTATTGTGAGCCAAACTTCAAGAGTACGTTTTCTTTTTCTATCCAATACCTTGGTTTCTTGAATTTGTGAGTGTATTGTTCAATCATTTTGCCTTCAAAAATTGTTAAACCTTTTTGTTCTTTGTTGAAGAGCTTACTATCAAGCGAAATATCTAATTCCCTTGAAAAGTGAACTTTCCAGAAAGAAGAAATCTCTTTTCTTAAAGAAGGATAATGATACATTTTATTAACTAATTCAATATCCTTCTTTGTTTTAAACTCTAATATTGACCATGATGAAGGGGACAAACGTTTGATATTTTCCCAATTTACGTTAATTGAACTGCTAGTTATTTTTTCAAGATTATCTGGATTGTGTAACATAAATGCTGCACTGAATATCCTTGTCTTACCTGTTTTTTTAAAAATTAATAAATCAAATTTAAAAGATTTATGAATAGAAGAAAAGATTCCTCTCCGATTTTCAAATGAATAAAGCTCTATCACTTGATTTTCTTCAAATAGTAATCGTCTTAATCCCTTAGTACCAGCATCAGTATGAAATCCAGATGGAATTATGACTCCACAATAACCTCTGGGTTTTAATAGATAATAAATTCTCTCAAGGAACAATTTGTAAAGGTTAAGATCCCCACTAACCGTTCTTGTTGTATCTCCTCCCTGTATTTCATCAGACTGATAGTGATATTCCTCACTCCGAAAATAAGCCCCAGCAAGACGAATTGAACGTTGGTAATCCTCCCATTGTTCTTTGATGTGTTCTTGTTCAAGTAAATTTTTTATGATTTTCTTTGCTTCTTTCTTATCTACCCCATATTTTGTTAATCGCTGATCATATTGAGCAAAAAATTCTTTTTCAAATGGTTTCATTATATTCCATGGAGGATTTCCTAAGCACAAATCGAATCCATTATTTTCCATAACTTCAGGAAATTCTTGTTTCCAATGGAAAGGTCTCAGTTCCATTATATTCATAACTTGTTTCTTATTTTCACCAAAAATGGAACCTATCAGTGAATTACCGCATCGAATATTAGGGCTTAGGTTTGGGAGCGGTTCAGAGGGATTAACATCACTGCTGGTTAAATCTAAAATAGAAGTGAGTCTTGACCTACACATGTCTATTGCTACTTGAGAGATGTCTATTCCATATAGATTTCGTGTAACGATCCATTTCTTAATTTGATATTCGTTCCAATAACATATTTCTTTCCTGATTAAATAATTGTATACTTCTTCAAGTATTCTTAATGCCTGTAGTAAGAAGTGACCAGTTCCTACGGCTGGATCAATGATCTTAAGATCTTTAACAACATTCATAACGAGTAGTAAGTGTTGTTGATCCAACTGATCCAGTATTTCACCAAGATATCCTTTATGTTCAAACTGAGTTCCGAAATATTCATTTACTTTGTCCAGAATATAAGGGATAACGGTATTTTGACATAGATATGTAGAAATTTCTTTTGGGGTGTAAATAACTCCTAAATCTTTCGCTTTAAGAGACGACATCCTCACATGTAATACCGCTTGCAATTGGTGGTTATCTATATTTATAGCATTCGATTTTATTGCTAATTAAGGTTCTTTTCATTTAAATTCTCTGATATTTCAAACAAGAGTCCAAGAAATAGATTAATCAAACAAAACTGAAAAAGTGTACATTTATGAGAGTCTACCGTAAAGCTAGAGAAAAGTATCAATTTGATGACTCATTTTTTAGCCCTACAGGATTTGTTATTTTTCCAAACTTACATGATGTTCGTGTTTTTGTACAGAAAATTAATCGAAGACGAGATTTAATAAATTTTCCAGAATTAGCTGCAAAGGGAAGTGAGATCAATGGTATGGCTCTCGAAAATGAAATTTTCAATCACTTATTTGATATTTATCAAAAACAGAATGAAATTGACCTAATAGAAGAAATTCCAACCTGGTTGGACGAAAAAATTGGGTCAGAAAATCTAGATAGTACCCTAAAAATTATGTTGGAGGAATTTCCCCCACCATCAATCTTTAGTGGGAAAATTGATGCTGATACCTATCTTAAAGAAACAACAAATGGAATACCTAATAAGTACATTACTATTTTCTCAATGATTAGCTTATGGCTAAGTAATAGAAATCCCGCTTTTTCAAAAAACTTAGAATTACTTGATGCTTCTGATTTGGAAAAAAAGACCAAATATCTCCAAATAATTGAAACAATTGAAATATTCTTTGATAAGAAACCCACTTTCGGGCCAGATGACCAAAATTTCTTTGTAATGTTACAATCATTATCATTGAAAGAACCATATTCTATAAAAAGACAGCTTGAATACATTAATGAGAAATGGGGATCCTTGATTGGCCCCCTCCAATTTAAGATTTTGTTGGCACTTGATTTCTTTAGAGAAGAAGAAAAATTAAGGGGATTGGGACCAGGAGAAGCCCAAGTATATGAATACGACTATTTAGAAGAAAATTACACCCCTGATAGAGATTGGATGCCAAAAGTAGTAATGATTGCAAAGAATGTTTATGTCTGGTTGGATCAACTCTCAAAAAAATATAAAAGACATATTCATAAGTTAAATCATATCCCAGATGAAGAGTTAGATCAATTTGCAAAATGGGGATTTAATGCATTATGGCTTATTGGTATCTGGCAAAGAAGTACAGCATCCAAGATAATTAAACAATGGTGTGGCAATCCAGAAGCAGAAGCATCAGCATACTCCTTGTATGATTATGTCATTGCTCATGATCTTGGTGGAAATGAATCATTCACAGATCTAAAAGAACGAGCGTGGAGAAAAGGGATTCGTTTAGCTTCTGACATGGTTCCTAATCATACGGGTATTGATTCGAAATGGATGATGGAGCATCCTGACTGGTTTATTTCTTTGCCATATAGTCCATTCCCTATTTATTCATATAGTGGCCAGAGTCTGTCTAAAAATCCAAGGATAGGAATTTTCGTGGAAGATCATTACTTTTCACGAACAGATGCAGCAGTTACATTCAAATGGATGGACTACGAAACAAAAGATGCCCGATACATTTATCATGGGAATGATGGAACATCAATGCCATGGAATGATACAGCTCAATTGAATTTTCTCAAATCAGAAGTACGGGAAGCAGTGATCCAAACAATTCTTCATGTTGCTCGAATGTTCTCTATCATACGATTCGACGCAGCAATGACTCTAACAAAGAAACATTATCATAGATTATGGTACCCTGCTCCAGGGAGTGGAGGTGACATCCCTTCACGAGCTGAACATGGAATAACCAAACAAGACTTTGACAAAGCGATGCCAAGGGAATTTTGGCGTGAATTAGTCGATCGAATAAATCAAGAAGCTCCAGATACATTATTACTTGCAGAAGCATTTTGGCTCTTAGAAGGATTTTTTGTACGAACATTAGGTATGCATCGAGTATATAACTCAGCATTCATGAATATGCTTAGAGATGAAGAAAACGGAAATTATCGCTCTGTGATCAAGAATACTCTTGAATATGACCCTGATATCCTAAAACGCTTCGTAAATTTCATGAATAATCCTGATGAGAAAACTACAGTTGACCAATTTGGAAAAGGGGACAAATATTTTGGAATATGTATCTTGCTTACTACCATGCCAGGTCTATGCATGTTTGGACATGGACAGATTGAGGGTTTTGAAGAGAAATACGGAATGGAATATCGTCGTGCTTATTGGGACGAAAAAACTGATGATGGGTTTGTCCAATATCACGAACAATTAATATTCCCATTGCTGAAAAAGAGGGATCTATTTGCAGAGGTTAAAAATTTCCTTCTATATGATTTCTACGCTCCAAGTGGTTTTGTGAATGAGGATGTTTTTGCGTATTCAAATCGGATGGGTGAAGAGCGAGCTTTAGTTGTTTACCATAACAGATTTACTGACACTAGTGGTTGGATAAAAACTTCAGCTGCTTTTGCGATTAAAAAAGGGGATCAAACACAGTTAGTTCAAAAAACATTGGGAGAAGGGTTATCCTTACATAATGATGGAAATTATTACTGTATTTTTCGAGATCATATCAGGGGATTAGAATATATTCGCAGCAGTAAAGAAATCCATGAAAAAGGACTTTATCTAGAATTAAGTGCATATCAATCAGCGGTATTTCTTGACTTTCATGAGGTTCAGGATAGTGAATCCCAACGTTATGCTCTTCTCCATGATTTTCTCGTAGGAAGAGGGGTTGATAATATCGATGAGACTCTTCAAGAACTTATTTACCACTCTCTTCACAAAGCCTTCAAAGAATTGGTAAATAAATCAGTCTTTGGAGGAATTATTGAAGCTTTAAATTCTAATGAGACAACAAAGTTGGATAAAATTCTTAGAAAAATACGCCCTAAAATATCACCTCTCTTAAAAGAGGTAGTCAATTACTCTTCAGGCGAAATCATTGATTTGGACTTAAATGATGAAATCATAAGTAAGTTTCGTTGTTTAATTCAGCTGAGAGAATCTGTCAATCAATTATCTCTCTCTTCTGAAATTTCAGGGGTATTTCTAGTATATTTCAATGAAAATCTTCCATCAAACGCCGATTGGAACATAATCTTGTCGTGGTTATTTGTACATGTACTTGGAAAGATTATAGATCCCATTCATTATGAGCTTCAGAGTAGAAGCTGGATTGATGAGTGGGGGCTTGGTAGAATCATTGAATGGACAATAAAGGACTTCTACGAGAAACCACAAAGTGTTTTAGAAGCTATTATTCTAATAAAAATTTTAACAACGCATCAAAATTGGTATGTGCATGATGTAGAAACAAAATACCAAGCTGCCCAAATTATGAGAATTCTTATGACTGATTTAGAAGTTCAATCATACCTACAAACAAATCGATATCAAAATATCTTATGGTTCAACCAAGAAGCTTTTGAGAATTTAGTTCGATGGTTATTCATCATTTCAGTAATAGATATTATTTCAGACAAAAAGAAAGAAAAAGATCTTAACCAAGAACTTGAGAGAATATTCAAAATAATTGATCAATGGTTGACTATGGCTAAAAGGTC
>JAHQWW010000030.1 GCA_029856365.1 Candidatus Hodarchaeota archaeon | reverse complement strand
CATTCATTTTAACTCTCTAAAATTAATTTATAAGTAATTTAAAGTCTCCAACCTAAATAACAGAATTCTCTTTTATGATTTGGTCTTTTGCAGTTCTGAGAGGTCCTTTAATCTTGGTATTAGGCCCAATAACTGTCCCTGGAGCCAAATTTGAATTATCAGGAATAATCACATTATTACAAATGATTGCTTCCTTTACATTGACGTTATTGCCAATTTCCACATTATCCCAAATAACGGAAGAATGAATTACAGTGTTCTCACCTATAATTACCTCATTACCAAGAACAGTCTGTGGACCAATTACAGTACCCGTACCTAATTTAACAGCTGATCCGATAGCTGATGGTGGTTCGATTTGGACTCCTGATGCGATTTCCGTCTTCTGATCACTCCACCAGATGCTTTTCTCTTCCCAAGTTGCTTTGGGAAAATAGGGGAAAGCCCAACGTCTCAATACATCCCAATTTGTATATAAATAGGTTTGTGGATTTCCTGCATCCATCCAATAATAGTCCTTTACATACCCAAAGATCCCGTATTCACGTGTAAGATAGGGAAATACATGTTTTCCAAAATCCATTAGGTCATGTACCGTATCCAAGATATTGAGGATTCCACGATTAAAAGCATAAATACCAGTGTTTACCAAGTTGGATTGAAGATGAATTGTTTCTTTTTTTGAAAAAGTAAGAACTGCTAATCCTAGTTCTTCAGGATGGGGTTTCTCTAGGAAAAGTAAAATTCTTGAGTCCTGATTTAGCATGATAACACCAAAAGCTCGGGGGTAAGGGATATCCTTCAGTGTAATGCTAGCCATGCCTTTCTTTTTACAATGAAATTCCATAAAGTCGCTTATAGATAGATTAGTTACAATATCTGCCATTGAAACAATGAATTGATCTGTATCTATGTAATTTGAAGCTTTTCTCACTGCATCAGCAGTATCCAAGGGATCAATTTTTGGAAGAACGATCTCCAGATCATTAAAATACTCGGTTTTAGCAAAATAATCTCGAATTTGCTTTTGCAGATACTTTGTTATGATTACGATTTTCCCCTTAATTCCTGCGTTCCTGAGAAGTTCCAAATTGTAATCAATCATTGGTTTATTGGCTACTGGCACCATTGGTTTAGGACGATAAGCAGTGAGAGGTTGGAGTCTAGAGCCCACCCCTCCCGCTAAAACGATCGCACTCCATTCATCCATCTTCTTTAAGACTCCGTCCAGTCTTCTCGTAGTCTATTACGATAGGAGAAACCTTCATTATGAGTCATAATCTACTTTAACTACTCTATTTTGGTAACAACATATTAATCTTAAATTATTTTTCTCAAATCTGGAGGATCACTTTGTTACCAATAAAAAAGGATTACTGTTTGTTGTTCGAACATGGAATATGCATAAATTCCACCTTAAACTTTGTTGGAAAACCAAATCTTTATATCAAAATTATAATTATATGTTATTTCTGAAAAAAATACGCCAATGATGTTGACATAAACGTTCATCGCAATTATTACAATCTGCTTTTCCTTGTTTTTGTTTATAACAGGTAAATTTATTGCATATAGCAGAAGTATTACATAAGCGGCATATTTTTTCTTCCTCGATTAATGAGTAAACACTAGATCGTGCTTTATTTGGAGTTATCATAGTATCTCACTTTATCTAAATTTAAGAAATAAAAGAAAACAGATAATTCATGGAAATGTGACAAAACTTCCCCCATGTTGTTCTATTTCTCTTTACTTTCATTATTGGGGATCTTTTTTTCTGGTTTTAAGATTTTCTGATGTCAAATCATATTTTTAAGTTAAAAAACAGTTTTAAAGAGTTAGAATGATAAGATAGTACAAACTCCATCGTTGGCGTAATGTATGGTAAATGAAGAATTTAGACAAAATCAAGGTTCAGATCACCAGAAGCAATTGGATCCATCAGAATCCTCCCGATCAGAGTCATCACAAAGGATAGAACAGTTAGAAACACAACTAGCAACTTTTCAAGTAATTGAAAGGGAGTTAGCTGAAACAAAGGCATCTTTAAAAGCAAAAACACAAGCTCTTGAAGCAACTAAGGCAGAACTATCGGAGAAAACGCAAACTTTAATTGCAATAAAAACTAGTTTTGAATCTAAAAGTAAGGAGTATTCTAATCTTGAGAAAGAGCTCGAATTTATCAAATTCGAGTCTCAGAAAGTTCTTCAAGAGAAAACGGAACAAATGATAGCCTTAGAGGTGGAACTGAAAGAAACAAAGAACATACTTGCAACAATTGAACAAAAATTTCAAACAAAATTACAAAATACTCAAACAACAATTGAAGGTCTCCAAACAGAAAGAGAATCATACTTGGATCAAATCGCAAAATTGCAAGATGTAATCCACCAAACTGAAGAGGAAATCAAAGAAATCGAAGCAAGTCACCTAGAAGTCCAGGATCAGCTGAAATTAGAAATTAAACGAACAGAAGAACGAGCAGGACAGATGACGGAGACCTTAAAACGTGAAACAAGAGGAACACTAGCGAGGGATAGACATATACGAGTTGTTTTGCAACAATCAGAATTAGGGAGAATCTTACTCTTTCTAGTAGATTATTTCGAAAATACCAAGAAGAAATCACTCGCCTTGGGAACATTGTCAACCGAAGTGGGGATCCCGCCCATAATATGCCGCACTCATATCCGACATCTCCATGAATTAGCGGTTTGTGAATTCAATGAAGTCTCACGGGAAATTAAACTCATTAGAAGGACAAAATAATCTTGGAGTTTTTATTAAAGAATAAAATTTATTTTTTTTGATGTTGTAAACGTATTGAAAAAACACCCTCGTTACCGACGACGACTGGAGAAGAAGATATCTTACCAGTTTTATCAGCAAGCAACTTTTCCACATTGATATCATAAATACCAACTTCTAGTTCATGAACAGTAAGAAAATTCATGTCTTTTTTCTTTCCAACTGGATACGTCTTCTCCCTCTTGTTTATTGAGGAATAAGTCCCTTCATGTTGTCGTACGATTCGAAATAGACGATGACCACAAATACATCCTTGAAAGAGTGCTTGAGCGTTCGAGGGAGTTCTATCACATTGAGCGCATTTATATCGGTTTAAATTGATCTCACTGTCAGAGAAGCTCATTGTATTACCCAAACCTAAACAAGAGCCACTGAAAGATTATCATAGTCATGAGGAGCGATAATAGTCATTTTAATATCTTTATGTCTTGAAAATAGACCAGAACTAGGACTACGGATAGGAGCAGGAGTTATAATTTTATAACCTAAGAAATTTTCATGATCAATTTGACTCATAGCTTCTTCAATCAAAATAGCTTCTTCATTAGGGGCGAGGCCCCCTTCAAATACAACAACTCTATCTCGTCTAATTTTTGAGATAATGAAATCACATTTCTGAGTAGAATTCATTTTTCGGGTTGTATTCTCGGTTACAAAATCTATTTTCAGTTCCATGCTTGATCTCACCTACATACTGGCTATAGATAGAATGCTTCCATAGAGTTCATTCATTCCACTGCCTTCCTTAGCTGAAATGGGAATGATTTCACTTTGGAAAGTTTCTGCCACCAGCGTAGTATTAGCTTCAGGGAGATCCGTTTTGTTAGCAGCAACAATTAGTGGAATTTTCCTTGCTTCTAAATTACCAAGTACAGTCCAATTGATCTGGTCAAATGGTGCTCTTGCAGCGTCAACAACTACTATAGCGGCATCCAACCTGTCAAGAGATTGAATGGCTTTAATCACTCCCCTAGTAGCTTCTTTGGCTCGCTCTATACTCTCCTGTCGTGACAAACCATATGTCTGAAACTCCCGATAATCAACTGATGTAGCAATGCCAGGGGTATCAACAACAGTTAGATCAAGTGATCCGCTCTGATCTGAAACCGTACAATGTTCTAGTGCTACCACATCTCGTGTTTCATGAGGGATTGGACTAACTTCTCCAAGAGGGGTTCCATTCCCACATTCATTTGAAATTCTGTTTGCTAATGTTGTTTTTCCAGCGTTTGGGGCTCCTAAAATCCCAATGGTTAATTTTGATTTACGACTTCGCGCAAAGATCCTCGAAAGGATACTCATACTTATATATCCTCCAATCAAACATCTCAATGTTGAATAGGTTGGTTACCTCTTCTTTCTACTCCAGATTGATATGGCACCATATTATGCAAGTAACAGCACTCTCACCCAGAAATAGCTTCGAAACTACTCATAATAACAAGAAGTCAAATGATTCTGTGAAATCACTATGGGGAGGCTAATTGATTTAATTCAAAATCTAAAGGATTTGAATATATAAATTTATGTAAACTAGCTGACACAAATCTTAAGATAGTGATCATTATTAGCATAAAAAAGAGAACAACGTTAAAATCTGCGCTATTGTAATTGATACCAGCAATTCGTAACCATATATCCATGATGAACCCAGCAAATAATGACCCCACAAAAGCACTAATTCCTCCTGCAGTCAATAATATGGAATAATATCTACCTTTGGTCTCCTCGGTTGAACAATCCAAAGAATACGTAGCAACACTGGTATCTTCAGCACCAAACGCTAGACCGCCAAGAATATTCGCTAACACTAGAAACCAGACATTTCCAGTAACAAGCCCAATTGCATAACCTATAGGAACAGTAGTATAGCCTAACCTAGAAAACAAGATAACAATTTTTTTATTAAAAACTTCATCAGCCAAACGGCCACCGATATTCTGACCTAATCCCCGAGGTATGTTAAACAGAACCCATAGTATTGAAACACTAAGCCATGAGTCTGCAACCCTTAAGGTAACAAAGGGAAAAATAGGCCAAGCAGTGCTCATAGCAAAAGAGAAGAATGTACTAATAGGTAAAAGACGACGAAAAGGTTGATTTCGATTGATTAAAGTTCTCCATGACGGATGAAATTCCTCATCAATGACTATTCTTTTCCGAACATCATACTTTTCTATCAGAAAATGGGAAATTACGATTGTAAATCCAAAAATTAATGCGGCAGAGAAAAATGGGATAAAAAAGACTGGTTTACTTAACTCATAGTCTTTAGGGATGCTGGGAAAAGGAAATGGACTCAATTCCATCAATATACCCATAGTTAAGATCAAAAAGATTGAGCTCATAGTCCCTATTGAGTTGATTTTCCCAATAAACGAGGCTCTATCTTGTTCAGAACTGTAATCCCCAAGGAAGGCATTCCATGCAGGAATGATGCTAAATCCAATACTTGTCATAATCAATGATATTATTACAAGGTCTATTGGATTTCGTACAAATGGTGTCAATACACAGGTAAGTGCAAGTGTTGAAAGTCCAATAACGATGACAAGCTTCCTTCCTCGAAGGTCGGATAGCCATCCCCAAACTCCTTGGAAAACATTGGAGCCCAAATTCCTAACTGATGTTAGGATAGATTGTTCTAAAGGAGTAGCTCCTAGAATAACGCCAAGGTAAGATAAATACACAAAAATGGATGATCTACCTGTAGCATAACCAATACTTGTCCCCCAAATGGGAAATTTCTCACGCAAATCACTGGAGGAGGTTGAAGTAGACTCATTTGGATTTATAGGGGACATCTCTTCTGTACACAACGAATCTTCAGTCATTCTAATAGTACCTCATTGCAATATCATCCCCTATTAAATATAGATTAGAAATAGAGTCATTTAAAGTACGATTGGAGAATTTTCAGATTGTTTATATGTAGTTTATTAAAATTAATAGAAGATATATCAATTTTATTCACAGGAGTTCATCAACTAGCTTTAATTCACTATTATACTCAAATTGCTTGACCAGCAAATTGCTTTTTGTATAAATCAGTAAAAATTCCTTTCATATTAATGAGTTCTTGAAATGTCCCCGTTTCTTTGATTTCTCCATTTTCCAAGACAATAATTCTATCTGCTGACCGAATAGTGCTTAAACGATGAGCAATGATTATTGCAGTCCGATTTTCAATAATATGATGCATACTTTGCTGAATGACCAATTCTGTATGAGCGTCCACAGATGATGTAGCTTCATCTAATAAAAGAATTTTTGGATCAGACAAGATAGCACGAGCAAAACAAATTAATTGCCGTTCACCCATGGATAATCGTGCTCCTCGTTCTCCCACATCAGTATCTAATCCTTTCGCCATTACAAAATCAAATGCGCCTACTTTCAGGAGAATTTGTTCTAGCTCTTCGTCAGTTGCTTCAGGTTTACCATAGAGAAGGTTTTCACGGATGGTTCCTGAAAAAAGAAAAGAGTCTTGAGGAATAATTGAAAGCCATTGACGGTAATTATCTAAATAAACTTCCCTAATGTCAATTCCATCGAGGAGGATTTTACCCTCTTGAAAATCATAGAAACGACATAAAAGGTTAGTAATAGTAGTTTTTCCCGCACCAGTATGTCCTACTAAGGCTATTGATGAATTTGAGGGGATGTGTAATGAAAAGTTTGAAATAATTGGTCCAGTTTTATGATCATAAGCAAATATTAAATCTTTGAATTCAATAGCACCTTTTACATTCCTTAATTTCTTGTTATCTCTGGGAATAACACTTGGAGTTCTATCTAAGATATCAAATATACGTTCAGTAGCAGCCATTGAAGATAATAGATTGTTGTAAAAGTTTGAAAGAGTCATTATCGGTTGAGATATTCTTCCTAAATAAGAAAGAAATGCAACAAGCACACCCACCGTCATTGTTTCAGTTCCAATTGAAATCCCTCCAATGGTTAACACCAATGCTGTTCCTAATGCTAGAATCATATCCATAACTGGAAACATAACTGCAAATAAGATAAGAGCCTTAATCCGCGCCTGATAATTTTCTAGATTTAATAGATCAAATTCATTCGTCATAAAATCTTCTGCAGCAAAAGCTTTTGATACTTCAATGCCAGAGATAGCTTCTTGGTAATATCCAGTTACTTTTGCGATTGTTCTTCTTGTTTGCTGCCAAGCTTCCCGTGCCTTGACTCTAAAATATACAGTGAAAATAGCTAAAATTGGGAAAATAATAAGAACCGCAACCGTCAATCGCAAATCTAGATATATTAGAATAAAAAACAACAAACCTATGAACATAATATTAACAATAGCATCAATAATCCCTGTTGATAGCAGATTAAGCAATCTTTCGACATCATTTGTGACCCTTGAAACAATTCTTCCTGTAGCTTCTCTATCGTAAAAATCCATGCTTAGATCCTGGAGCTGATAGAAAGCTTCTTGTCTGATTTGTGTGATAATACGTATTCCAGTAATAGTTGTGAAATAGCTAGCAATAACATTCAATAGGAATGATATAACTGTAACAACAAAGTAAATCGTTGTAACAAAACCTAAACCATTTACATTTCCAGATAAAATGTAATCATCTATTGCTATTGCTAGAATCAATGGCTGAATAACAGTAAGAACTGTTGACAGAAACATTGCGAGTAAAGCAGTAGAGAAGATAAACAAATGAGGTCTGGTGTAACCCATCAATCTCTTGAATAATTCCCAATCTGAATATTCACGTTCAAGACGATCGCGTCTATCCTCTATATCACTCATCTCATCTCAACTCCTCTCGTGGATTATTTTTTCTAATGCTAGTTTAATATCAACTAAGCCCGCTTCCTGAGTTTTCCATAGTAGAGGGTAAATTTGACCTTTCTGTAGGAGTTCCTCATGGGTTCCTTGTTCAATAATCTGGCCTCGATTCAAAATTATAATTCGATCAACCATTTTTAACGTACTAAGCCTTTGAGTGATGAATATTACTGTCTGTTTACTTTGGGATTTATCTAAATATTTCTTAAAAGCCTCTTGAAAATTAGCTTCCGTAGATATGTCTAATGCTGACGTTGCATCATCTAAAATCATGATAGGACATTTTCTCAATAACATTCGCGCAATTGCCACTCGTTGTTTCTGCCCACCAGAGAGAGTGACCCCTCGTTCTCCAATAATCGTCTCTAATCCATCAGGAAGATTGTTGAGAAAATCCTCAAGCTGTGTTATTCTAACAACTTCATTTATTTCTTCGATTGTAGTTTCTGGTACCCCAAATGCAATATTTTCAGCAATAGTCCTTCCAAAAAGGAATGGTTCTTGATGAACATAGCCAACCTTCTGTCGCCAATCTTTTAGATCCATATCGCGTAAATCATGAATTGACTCCTGATCAGTTTGTATCAATATTCTACCTTTAGTTGGATCGTAGAATCGTGGAATTAACGAAATTATTGTACTCTTTCCTGATCCTGTTGGACCAAGAATCGCTACTTTTTCTCCAGGATTGACTGTTAAAGATATATTCGATAATACCTCACTTCTATCATATGAAAAGGATACATTATCAAAAAAAATAGTTGGGGTCATTTTAATAATTTTTTTTGCTTTTGGAACTTCTGGGAGTTGAGTTGGAGATTCTAACAACGTGAAAACTCTATCTCCTGCTGCTGACACTCGTTGATACATTATCAGGGAAAAGGCTAAGAATCGAGTGGGCATCGCAAGCATTGTAAAATAGGTAAAGAGAGTAATCAATAAACCAGGACTAATATCCCCCTGAATTACTAAAAATCCCCCTGCAAAAATTAGAATCGTAATTAAGAGATTAACTACAAATAGTATCATTGGTAAGAATATTGACCTAATCTTGAACGCATAGGCCCTTAAATCAAAGTAGGTGAAATTCTCCTTATCAAACTTCGTTTTTTCTCTATTTTCCGCATTGAATGCTTTAACAATTTGTATTCCTGCGATATTTTCTTGTATCACAGTTGTTAATTGCCCGTATTGCTCTCTTATATCGAAAAATAATGGGCCGAGTTTTTTGGAAACAATATAGGAAAGAATGAATAATGTCGGAGTGATAATACCTATCAAAAGGAATAGACGAATATCAATCAAAAATAAAACCAAATAGATCCCTGTATAAGTTAATAAAGCCTGTAATAGAATACGTTCCCCCCAAACCAAGAATTCGGAGATTATTTCTAAATCTGTTGTCGCTCGCGCCATGAGATCTCCTGTATGATGTTCGTCAAAAAAAATGAGGCTTGAGGTCTCATATTTTATGAATAAATCTTTCCTAATATCATAAATTATTTTCTCCCCTTGGAGATAACCAATCCATCTACCCAGAAAATAGGTTAATCCACGAATAACACTAGCAATAATAATTAATATGACACCTGTTACTACTATAATTACTTCAAATCGTTCTTCTGCTAATGCCAGAAGAATCTGGTCAATGGTAACTCCAACTAATATTGGTATAGACAGTTCTGCGATTTGTGCAATGAATATGAAAACTATCACGGCAATAGCTAAAGTTTTTCGTTGCAATACATAGCTAAACAAATGTTTTAATACATGCAACGAATTACCTCGTAATTTTCTTTCATGAATCGATTTTTAAGTTCTTTTTCTCTTAATAAGAGAAAATTTAACTGTTTCAGCCTTAACGAACCTAATATTTAATTTTTTGTTTTGTTTATAGGAAAAGCTTTTTTGTTATTCCTCTTTTAAGAATGATTAACGAGGTAAATGGTGAGTATCCTGAAATGTGAAAAATGTGAAAAAGAATTGGCGACACTTTTTTGCCTTCGATGCAAGCGAGCTATCTGTCTACATTGTTATGATCAATCATTGGCAGTTTGCAATGATTGTGTAAACTTTAAAAAGGCTAGAGAATGGGATCGTCGTCAATTGGTTCGTACTTTAGCTGAAAATGTGAGATTTGCTTCTGAAAAATTAGAAAAGGAAGCTTGTCAGGGGTGTGAAATTCTTCGCTACCAACTCCTTTTCTCCCTCAAAGTTCTTAAAAATCTTGGAATTGAACTTGAACAAGAAGACTTATCAGGATTAAAACAACCCGTAAACCAATTAAGAGAGGCAGTTATCCCTTTGATCATTGAAGCAGTAGCTCAAAAAGACCTTGATGCTGACCCGGCCGCCTGGTGCAGAGTTTAAGCTTTATTACCCCTTAGAATCTTCAGATAGAAATCCTAGGTCATTTTAAGAAGTAGATCGTTTTTTTGAGAAATTTTTCTATTTAAAGATTCCAAAACGGTTTTCAACGCATAATAATTTGAATGTATATTTGAAATCACACCGATTTTCATATTACGTTCCCCCATATTTTCAATTCAAATACTCTATCGTTGTACTATCAAGTATTAAAAACCAATGAAATCACATATATAAAGAATGCTCCTACAATGAAAGCGATTAAATTCTGAAGATTATTCTTTTCATGAGTTTGTGGAATTAAATCTGAGGCCGCCACATAAATAAACGTGCCAGCAGCCAATGCCAAAAGGATTCCGATCAAAAGTTCTGATAAATCTCTAATAAATAACAATGAAAATAATGCTCCAAATGGTGTTGCAATAGCTACAACCACGGATAAGATTTTCGATTTATCTGGCATTACTTCATTAATGATAGCAAAAGAAGTTACCCCTTCTGGCATCTCATGAAGAATCACGGCCATAGCAGCTAGAAATCCTATCTCTGTACTTAGCTCAAATCCTACACCAATAATAATGCCATCAATTAGGGAATGAAAAGCTAGACCAGAAAACGCCATTACTCCAATTCGAGATGTATGGTGTACTCCATCTTCACCCTCATCAAGACAATAATGAATTTCACTCCCGGAATGAATCACAATAAAATTTTCAAACAGATAAAAAGTAAAAAATCCAATGAAAATCGCTGGATAGAATGCTAATTCAGAGAGCTCAATTGCTTCGGGCATTAGATGAAAAAATACTAAAGCTAAGATTAATCCAGCTGCAAATGAGTTGACGTAGTGAGAGTTTTTGAGGGCCCATTCATGGTTTCTTCTAATCACATAAATACCAAAAAGAGTTGCTAGTCCTGCAAGCACACCGTAGAAGACAATTAAAAGTTCCATTTCATACATGATTACCACATTGGAGGAATTTTGAGTCGACATCCTTATTATTACTGGCCTTCATGAATTTCTTCTAATTTTTCTTCCAAAAATCCCAATATGTCACTTGATAAATCAAAAATAGTATAAGGATTTTCTACGATCAAATTAAGTTGATACACTGATTGATTGTAGGACCTATTACTTAAAAACCATGTAATTTGCTCTGCAGTTCTGTTACTGAATTTTTGAGCCGCTTCATTTAATATTTTCTTTGCAAAAGAGTGTCTATACTTGTCAGGATTGATATTGTAAATAAGAGGGTAAAGAAAATACTCTTGCTCTTTATCAGCATATTTTGCACGAATTCCTCTTAAAATATCAACCACATCTCCAACATTATCAAATTTATCCCCTTCTTTATCCCTCCATGTGATTTTTCCTTTATTGACAGCTTCTACAGGAACTTTCATGCTAGTATTATGAATAGTGGTACCTAACATTTTTTGGTTATTAATACTCACATTTATCCCTTGAGGTGTTATTATTTTAGTGTAGTTTATTGATATTTCTTCAACGATCCCTTCAATCTTCAAATCTGGGAGCATTATATAATCTCCGACACTGAATGGGTTAGTTACTAGAAGGTACAATCCACTAAGAAAATTTCCCAGAGTAGTAGAGGAAGCAAAACCAATAGCTGTCCCGAGGAGAGCTGCAGCCCCAATAAAAATTTCTTCACCTGCTATCCAAAACAATCCCAACAAAAGAATAGTTGCGCGGCCTAAAGTCTTTAGTGCATTATGAAGCTCTGGGGAGATGTTTGATTTTATTCGATTTAGTATAAATCCCCAAAGAATCCATAGACAGAAGACAATGAAGAAGACTTGTATTACATATATTGTGAACACGACTAAAGGATCAGTCATAAACTCTGTTAACGAATCATTAATTAAATCTTGAGTGATTGTCAAAAATTATCACCATTAACATATTTTTATCCAAAAATACTTGTAAAAAGATCTTCTTTTAATCTCTCTAAAAATTATTTGCATATCTAAAAGAGAGTGATCTAGAGAGTTTCCTCACTCTTTTCTATATTAGAGTTCTTCATCATCGAGTCATACATATATAAAAGAAGAAAAAGGAAGAAGGGGAAGGGGAATCGTCTACTTTAGCGAAAAGAGCTGATCGATATACTCCCTGTAGAAGTGCCCATTGATAAGTAATACTTCATAGAACTTGAATCATAATTTTCACTTTTATAGGTATAATAATCTTCGATGGATTGCCCAGAAGTGTATATTGTACCTGTTGATACATCAGCATGATATAAAAGACCTATCGCAAGGTGAATAGAGTGACGGAAATTTATACTCCCTGTAGAAGTGTCTACAAGATAATTAACCTGTGTGTTGTTGAATACTATTTCCTGAAGGATATCAAAATCAATAGATCCAGTGGAAGTATCAAGTATCCATTCTACTTCGTCAGAAGAATAATTTATATTATTGAACGACGTCTGAATAGAACCAGTAGAAGTGTGCATCGTTAGGTTATTCGAAGCGTCAAAGAACACATTATCAAACTCAGAGGTAATGCTTCCTGTGCTAGTTTCCAGTGACAATCGTGAAATATTACTCTCGTAAGCTTCTACAGAGATTGACCCAGTAGAAACGTCTACATCAAGTGCTGTTGTCACAAGGTTAGATATTGTTATTTCAAGCTCATAATAATAAGGATTTTCCCAGGATGATCTTGAACTAGAATCAAACGAGACATAATGAAGATCGTCATATTGAATAATCTCAAAGGTGTTTGCATCTTGGAGAGAATGTCCTTCTTGCGCATAAACTGAAATTTGTGCCTCCATTAAGTTAGAGAGATTTAAGATCTCAATATTTACTGCACCGACTGAGTTATCAATTTCTAGTTCCAAATTTGATCTGTTTGTGAAACCATTAATGGAGAATGTTCTATTCCCAATATAATCATGTTCATCAACAATTCTATCAAAAGCAATTGGGAAAATACACACTAAAAATGCTATTGCCGCAAAACCTACTACTGCTATAACAAAGACTCCTATGAACAACCACTTTATCCCTTGTGAGGAAGATCTGTGATAAGATCTATGATACCTCGGTGAGCTTGATGGTACTGTGGTCTTGTTGTATGAACTAAAGACTGGCCTACTTGAAGAGTCCCCCATGGAAGGAGAGAAGCTTCTTGGGGAAATTTGTGGGGGTCTTAGTTTGTTTCCACAGTATTCACAAAAGATCGAATCCTCAACAACTCTCCCACCACATTTTGAGCAGAATCTTGGCATATATGGGTTTCCTCTAATTCATCTGATTTGATTCAAAAAGACTATTAGGTTTATAAATAACGTTGGATAGTGGAATCTTTCCTCAAGTCTAGAGCGATTAAAGACTAAATTCCAGCTTAAAAAAGAAAATAATCAAACATGTTACTGGGATTCATTAATATCCTGTCTGTGGGTTGTATCCTGTATTTTTAAGCTATTTTTTCATTAGAAAAAACCATATGGTTTCAAATGATTCATTCTCCGATTTCGTATTGTGAATTTCTTTTGACATAATCTGTTAAAATTCGGAATTCGGCGCGTCTTAATCGTTCTTGCATTGCAACTCGCTTGATACCGAGTTGTCGTGCCAAGGTCTCGATATTTATTCTTAATCGCCTGGGGATTTCATAATAACCTTTATTGTATGCAAGCCTGAAAGCTTCTTGTTGCTTTGGTGTGAGAAGCTTTTCTTCGGATTTGAGAGGTGTAGACCTCAATGAAACTATATTTACAGTGGTAAATCTTGACTTTAGCATTTCTAAGAGTTTTTTAAGTGCATTACGAGAAGGGGAATACACGGTATGATATTGAATCCCTTTCTTAATGATGATTGGAAGAAGTGACATACTACCGCTTTCTAGAATGGTTTCATAAATAGATGGGAAATCAAGATTATGCACAGAACGTGTCCAATAAACATTTGGCGAGGAATATGTTACTTCAAACTCAAGAACACTATCAGATGTTCTAACATTATCAACATATAATTGGATGATTTCTTCACCCCCCTCGAGAGCCTCTAGTAATCCGTACCCCTCTGGTAACCTGATTGTTACAATAGTTACCTTCACAGGTATTTTCTTCGTCAATTCACATAAATAATAGTCTTTCGAACTTATTTGTAGATTAGTTTGAATCAATTAATAAACATCCGTCATTTGACGGCAAAAAGGTTAAACTTTTTTTTAGTTTAATGGTGTTCAGATGTGATAATATCACTAAAATATCCTATAAATAATTCATAAATAATAAACGAGATTTGTATCAATATGATAACAGAATATTTCTCTAAAGAGTATCTTTCTGCTGTGATTCAAGCGTTTTTTGTGACTGTCCTTTGGAGCTCCTCTTGGGTAATCATAAAATTTGGTCTGGAGGAAATTCCACCCCTGATCTTTGCAGGATTAAGGTATTTACTTGGTGCTGTGATTTTATTGGTTATTATTTTCTCAAATAATAATCAGCGTAATTTAGTTGCCACTCAATCAAAGCATTGGTGGGTTATTATTGTGATATATGGTATCTTATTTATTGCAATCACACAGGGAGGGCAATTCATTGCTTTAAAGCTCCTTCCAGCAATCACAGTATCTTTTATTTTGAATCTTACGCCATACATTGTCATAATCCTCTCTATCGGATTATTAAAAGAAGTTCCGTCTTTACTACAAGTATTCTTCTTTTTAGTTGCTTTTCTTGGAATATTATTCTATTTCTATCCTATTGACCTTACACTTGAGTTCCTTGGATTACTAGTTGGTTTGATTTTGATATTTTCAAACGCTTTTTCCTCAATTTTAGGAAGGTCTATTAATAAAACAAAAACTACTCCCCCAATAGTTGTAACTGGAGTAAGCATGATTATCGGATCAATTATATTATTAGCAAGTGGAATTGTTATTGATGGAATCCAAGTCCTTCTCTCTCTCTCATTACTCTCAGTGTTCTACATCATCTGGCTCGGTGTCATCAACACCGCTCTTGCATTTACTTTGTGGCACAACGCTATGCAAAAACTTAGAGCAATGGACATGACGATCATCAATAGTACTATGCTTCCCCAGATCGTTATTCTATCAATCATCTTTTTAGGGGAATTTCCAATTTTTAAAGAATGGCTTGGGTTATTTATGATCGTTGTCAGTACATTTCTAATCCAGTTAAGTCAAGCTAAAAAAAATTCCAATGAAGATTAAATTTTCAACCTAAATTGAGGAATCTGTTGTGTCCTTTCCATTCCTCTTAAGAGGATGAATCTCCCGTCGAAGAATAAAAAGGGCTATTAAAATACAAATTAACCCAAATATTTTGAAAAAGGATTGGAGGAGAAGTTGTCCCCCAACTGGATTAATAAGATCCTCATAGAAGACAAAATATGCTCCAACGAAAGCAACAATCACTGATAAAGCATTAGTAATAGGTGAAACAATAGATAATCTACCACGTTCAAAAGCAAACATTTGTGCGACAATTGCGAACAAATACGTCATTAAAAACATGAAAATTGAGTATAGAAACATTAGAAAAGTTAGTGGATCATTAGTGTTTATCCTTCTTAATGTAATTAACAGACTTTTGGTAAAGAATGTTCCCAAACCATAGAAAACTCCAGCAAAAATGGGAAAGACGAATTCAGCATGGCCAGATTTTGAAATAAACATGATAAAAACCAAAATGATCATTAAGATGAGAACTAATGGAAAAAATCCCAGAAGGAGAGAGACATTCATTGCTTCTGATGTCTCAACGAAAGGGGAAAAAGCGATCAAAAAGATTCCAGCAACTAAAACACACACTCCCAGCCATTCTACCTGTCTTAGTTTTTCTTTAAAGATAAGATGGGCAAAAATAAAAGTGAAAAACAAATTTGTATTAACTAAGGGTTTAACAACAGACACATCATAAGCACTTAAGGCTACAGTATATATTATGAATCCAATAATTGCAGCAATTCCACCTAAAAACCAAATGGGAGTAGTTATTAAATGCCAAGCTGCTGGACCAATGTCACGAATGAAATTATCTATTTTAATGCCTCCCGCCCTAAAAATTCCAATTTTAAGAATGATAGCGGAGCCACCGCTTATTAATCCGTAAATGATCATAATAAATAAGACAACGATGTTACCAATTAAGAGTGACAAGTTTAATTCGTCCTATTGATTGTGTGTTATTAAATTATTCCAAACCATTGGTAATGAGAATATAAATGTCATTAAGAGTTCAAAAAAGAGTGTTTTTAATCATAATCTTAAGGCTTAGGTAAATAACCAGAGTGTCAGAACCATGACTATCATTCCAGCAATAATACCTAAGGAGATGAAATGAGACTCGTCAGCGTTTTTGGCAGCTGGTAATAGTTCATCAAAAGAAATAAACACCATTATCCCTGCAACAAATGCTAAGGATGCCCCAATAACTGCTGGTGATAGGAATGGAAAAAGTATAATGGCTGCAATAAAAGCACCTGCAGGTTCGGCAAGACCAGAGAGTAAACCCAGCTTAAATGCCTGCCATTTATCACCAGTTGCGGAAACGATGGGGATGCTAATTGAAAGCCCTTCTGGGATGTTATGTAATCCTACAGCGATTGCTAGGACGATACCTAACTCAACAGATTGTAGAGTACTAGTGAGTGTGACCAGTCCTTCAGGAAAGTTGTGTACTGCTATACCTAATGCCGATAACAGCCCTATTCTTCAGCAGAAAAACCCAATCCCAGTGCAAGAAGCCGAATAGATGGTTTCTCAGTTAGAAACGCAAATGCTGCCCCAATAGTAGTTGCAAAACCTGCAAAACTGGTAAGAATTAGAGCTGTAAGTATAACATCAAAATTTATCATTGTTTCTTGAAAGATCATTATTTGCAGCCACTCATTATTTTAATCAAACAACCAATTATTAACAATTCAGCAACGTTTTACGATCAAAATTCTTCGATTAAACTTATGCCTTTTGTTTCTCTGAGAATAAAATATATCCCTGGAATATTCAGCAATAAGAGGAGAGAGAGTAATAAGAACACATTACCCAGTCCTATGTATGAAATTAATAGGTAACTGATGAAACTACCAGAAGTTACTCCGATTGCATAGAACAGGCTACGCCAACCATTTCCAGTACCTCTTATTGAGGTAGGAAAGTGCTCCAAACAGATAAGTCGACTTGTTACATTTAGCGACCAAAAACTACATGATACTATCATGGCTCCAATAATGACCAAGAGATTAGATCCTATTAATACTAATGTTACTCCCAAGGGCATCAAAGAAATAAATAAAATGGCTGTAGGCTTTCGTCCTAGACAATCAGCTAGAAATGCTGTTATAGAATAACCTATAATTGCAGCTATACCCATCATAAGAATTACTAATGATACAAAATCGAAATCAAATAATCGATCAATTGTTAGATAAGCTTCTCCTAAACTTAGGAAAGTATAATTAACTCCCGTCAAAAAACTCAACAGTATAATTACTAAGAAGAATTTTTGATATTTTCCCTGTGATGGTTTGAATATTTCGGACACCAATTGTTTTTTTTCTGAAATTTCTGTTGATTTTAGTTCTTTCAAGGCTTGATAAGCTCTTGTTTCTTTCATTGGTAAAGCCAGGAATGCGACAGGGATTGCTAATAATGCAAACCAAGTCATTGACTGCCAACCAAAATTTGGAACTAATAATGATCGTAATATAGGGATAAATAAAGTAGGCGCTGCACCCGCAATTAAAATAAGATTTACTATTTTTCCTCTATGTTTTTCTGGGCATTCTTCAGAAATTGTGATGATCCAAATGTCTGAACTAAACCAAATATACAACAAGAATAAGAAAAGAGTAAAATCATAAATTGATTGAGCTAAATTTAAGAGTAAAGATGTGACTCCCATTCCTAGAAGTACAATAAACAACATTGGCTTCCTACCAATCCTGTCTGAAATTGCTTGGTTGATAAAAACAAAATACATCCCAACAGAAGCAATAGTAATACAAAATGCATATATAGATTCAGTGATCTGAAAATCAGTTATGACTAAAGAGTCAATCACAGGCCAGAATAGAGTCGTATAAGTATCAAAAATCTCATTCAACATTAGAAAAATGATTAAAAAGATTAAGTATTTGTAAGAATATTCACGGAGGTTAGAATCACTTCGATCAGTCATTTTATTTACCCTGTCCTTTAAAACTAATAAATTCACACCTTATTTTAAAATATTCAATCTTTTATTATGATTCTTATAGATTCATTGAATCTAGTCACCTTAAGTTTGATCTTCTTCAATCCAGATTCTTCCAAAGTGTTTTTTACCAACAACATTTCCTTATAAGAAGGACGGTCAATCGCCTGTACCCTAAATTCTGGACGATAATCTAACACCGTAACTTGTATTCTAGGATCCCAAGATGTAAGTTTAGACCCTATCTCAAAAACTTCTTCTAGACTCATGAAGGTTCTATTAAAGGGAATACCAACCCCAATGAAAACCTTGCCAGAATACTTATCTAATATATATTTCACAGCATTCCAACTAGTTTTCAAGTATTTCTTGGCAAGATTTTTAGATTTTTGGTTAGTAATTTTAATAAAAGTATTTAATTGAATACCCTTTAAATCTGGTCCAATATCTGTCATACCTACTTCGATTAATTCGTCAATATAATCAGGGGTAAGAATTGCAGCGTTTGTATCTATATGAATTCTTGCATCTTTATCAGAATTGAGCTTTTTCAGCTGTTCTATAAACTGAATAAGCCATTTCCGATTTAAAGTTGATTCTCCCCCACTTATAGCCATTCGATCAACTTGGTACTGCTTTCTTTCAGCTGTGAGCCTATATGCAGCTTCATCAGGGGATAATGGTTGAATGTTTGATAAATATGTAATTTGCCAGTTTTGGCATGTTGGACACCGATAAAGGCATCCTGACGCAAAACAGGCAACTTCAAGATAACCTAGGGGACTTTGCACAATAAGATCTTTAGGCGTTCCTACTCCACCCACATGGTGCCCCTGGAATCCAGAAACAACTCGTTTGGGAGCTTGATCTTCAACTTGAGTATTTATACTCATATTTTCGCTGACAGGTGTTATACACGATGGTTTTAGCTCCCCATTAATGAGAATAGCACACGAATAACAGCCACCTGTTCGACAAGGGGCAAAAATCGCATCTCTGGTTGGATAGGATGTGATTTGAAAGCCTAGTGACTCTAATACCTGTAAAACTGTTTGATGACTTGGAACTTGCATCTGTTGACCATTAATAGTACATTTTACAATCAATAATTCTTTTTTATCTTTAACAAGCTTTCTAGCCGAGAATAGGCAGGTAATAACACAAGAACCACAAGCTGTGCATTCATCCTGACCTGGACATGCTATTGCCACTTCACAAAATTTACAATCTTTACAAAGATCCTTATCAATTATTACTTTCAATACTTTAATCCTCAAGAAACAGAGTAATAAAGTCTCAGGCGTCTGATCTCCTTCTTTTTGAATAATATTTGATATTAGGCCAAAACTCATACCCTGTTTTCTCAAAAAGGGATATGCTAGGTTTATTATCTTCGAATATTAGTGCAGAGATTACTTCAATACCTTCAGTTTGAAATAACCGACTTTCTGCCGCTTCAAGTAATTTTTGTGCAATACCTTTTTGGCGATGTTCGGGATGAACAGCTAAACGATTAATCCAGCCCTTTCGGCTGTCGTGGGTAACCATGATAACTCCTTGAAGGTCATCATTTTTCATTTCTCCTAAGAAAAAAACATTCTTTTTCTCAATTTGTTTCTCAACTTGATCAGGGTGGTCTCGTCCTACTGGTCTCCAGGATAGTCCAGCTGCTTCCCATAAAGCTTGAATTTTTGGGTAATCTTCAAATCTTAGTTCTTTAATCACCGTTTACTCCCTTCTTCTGATTTTTTCTCTGTTTTCCAGTTTCTAACTAATATTTCAGCTTTTTTTATATCTATGGGAGAAGAGAGATCAGTAATCTTTATTGAGGAACCAACAATTGCTCCTGAAATATAAGGAAAAACGTCTGGTAGGTTACTAATCGTCAATCCGCTCCCTAAGATTGGTTTAATCCTAGTAATTTCCATAAAATTTTTTAATTTTGCGATTTCAATAAGTTCTCCAGTTGTTCTACCAGACACAATGATTGCGTCTGCACCCTCTCGACTTAAAGCATTAGTTGCAGCTTCTTCTAATGAAAAATCACCCAAAGACGTGGCATGTTTCACATGAATATCAGCTAAAATTTTCACTTTAGATCTCATTTCTTTAAATTTTTGATGAACTTCATCTGCAACAGATTCAATTATACCTTGGTCGGTCACATAAGCTCCTTCATAGATATTACAGCGAATGAAACTTCCTTGATTAATTGTAGCCATAATGAGAGCTTGAACACATGCATTTCTTAAAATATTAATCCCACAAGGGATGTTCACCTTTTCTACAATTTTCTTAACAAATGTACTCATAAGTAGGAATTTTATGTCATCCAATCGATATTTGGGATATGGCATATCATGATAGTTTTCGATTAATAAAGCATCGAATCCTGCCTTTTCTAATGTAATAGCATCTTGCATACTGATCTCAAAGATATACTCTAAAGTATGTGACATATCTAGGGGTTGTATGAGGGAAGGAAGATGAATCATGCCGATTAAAGGTTTTATAGATAGATCAAGAGGAATTTTGGGGAAAAACAAAGAAAAAACCACTAATTAAGCCAATTTTTGAAAAAATAAAGTATTAAATTAGTAACGACAAACACTTGTTAAAGATATTAGTAAGTAATTATGAATTTCATTGAGTGCCCTATAAAAGAGCATTCTTGATTGGAGGAGTTGATAATAAGAGTTAGTGGTATCTTAAAGAGGTTTTAGATTTGTTAAAGATTTATCTTTACGGCATCTTTAAGAAAAAATTCAAACCAGATGCTTCTTTAGCTGAAGATACAGTAATTAATCTCCCTAATGAGAAAAATGAGCAATTTCAAAATTTACTTAAACGTTTAGGTTTAAGCATTAAAGAATGTGGAGATTGCTTCATAAATGGGAAACTGGCTTATCAAGACACCATTATCCCGAAGAACGCCCGAATTGGCCTATTTCCTTTTGGAATGCATCTTCTTGATGGTGGGCAATATATTAAAGGCCATGGTTATATAACAACGAATCCTTTTGATGAGCTCTAGAATGAAATTCTTTTTTTATTCCTCGCCATTGAATAAAATCGTTATCATATCAAAGAAATATGGAAGGCTAGTTTTTATCTAGGATAAATTTATTATTTGTGATGTAGTAATAGAAATGGAACTCATAAAATAGTTGGTCTTATTTATGCACGAAAACAGTGCTTCAAGAGGAAGTACGTTAATTGATGGTTTAATAATTACAGTATTCAAAGATGACGGGCCTTTCAATATTCATAATTCTTCACCATTATCAGAAGATGAAGCATTTAACCTAGCAATTAAGACATTAACAGCAATAGGTTCCGATATTCCCCTGAATCATGGTGAAATTCGCTCCTATGGACCTATGCCAACACATAAGGAACCATATTTAACGATAGGTTTTATTTTTACCTTAAAAGCTAAAATTACTTCTGATACACGTATAGCTCGTTTTGGAAGAATTGTCGTTTTTTGGATAATTACTCGATCTACTGCATTAATGAAGTATATTGGGGTCATAAAGCGAATGATACGTAGAACACTTCAAATGTATCATATTAAGACTGATGATGACCTCGAAAAAGAAAACATTCCTCAAAAAATAAGCGAAAAAATTCAAATCATCGAAACAGGTATAGAAGCATACTATATAAATGATAATAATGAAATTAAATCATTTTTAGATTTACCTTTGATCCCTTCAAATTCTCCTATCTTGTTAATAGATAATCCGAATAAGCATATCAGAGTTTTATTACGCGAAAAATCCTCTCCGAGTAAAAAAATCGAGCTTCTTCAACTAATAAACGATTATAAAAGGAAAATTCCAAAAGGTGCAATCTATAAACAAGAAATTATTACAGATTCAATAACAATTCAGCATCATTTGGCAAAATCAGGTTTTGTACTTCAACCAGAAATAGGATTTCAATATCGTATTCATCTCTCCGATCAGTTAACATTTGAAGACCTTGACAGTTTTTTTGATTTTCACATAACGACTAAAAGACATCAGTTAATTACCCAGATTTTACAATCCATAGAAGAAGGTCTTCCTTTGAATTTATATGAATTATCCACACAAACTGGTATCTCCGTAGAATTGATTGAAGAATTCCTTGTGAGTGCTATAAGTTCAGGTCTTATTCAGAATTCAAAAATTGAAAATGGATTCTTTATCTCTCAAAAAGAAACAGAAAAATGAATTCATTTTATCTCAAGAAAGAAAAAAATCTTGAGATGGTTCTTGATTATGTGATCAAAATAAGTATATATTTTTCAATCAATTTTATGTATTAGAAAATTAAATTATCTGTAGAACAAAAATTATAAGAGACCACTAACGATTGTGGCAATTTGCTCCATTTTAACTAGAACATATTGTAGAGGGGCGACTTTCTTGGCAATTCCAGTAAGAAGAAGTTCACTTTTAATTCTTTGAAAAACAAGCACATAATCATCTGTTTCTAAAGTTGTTTTAAAGGTTGAAACAGTCTCAAACTCAGTTTTAATTCTGTCATAATTAGTTAACCACAAATTAGCTGGAAGGATGATTCTTTCGGCTTCTTCCCCTTCTTCAAAAACAGGTAAGCCATCATCAGTATATATTGCAATTCCTGATAGTTCTGCATGTTGTTGGATGAATTCCTGTATTGCTTCAGATACAGTTTTTGCTTTTGTACTCTGAAGAATCAATTTTTGTATCATTTCACCTACAGTTAGGTATATTGATTGATCAAAGATTGAGGTTGCACGATAATAAATTTCTATTTCGTGAACTGGAAGAAAATATTGTTTCATAGTTTCAACAACTTGATCACGCATATCAGGTAGTAAGAGATCGAGTTTATGAAAGAGGCAGAATATTATTGCGCCAGGTGAGTATTCAGCTAACCTTGAGACAGCGTGATCGAAGTAAAATTTACTTGTTGAAACTTGATCAAAATTACTCACATCAACCACCCAGACCAGAATTGTAACATCACTGAATATAAATTCCGCTTGTTCACCAACAAAAACAGAAATGAAACTCTCTTGCCCACCACAATCAAAAATTTGAAATGCACTATCAATAATATTTTTAGTTGAGCGAGTATAATTTATTGTTGCAGAATAATCTTTAACATCCTCTGGTGACTTTCCTTCGAAAACCACTGACCTTATACTACTTTTACCGCTTGCTCCAAGTCCCATGAATAGAACTTTTTGAGCTAGCGTTGTAATTGCCAATTAATACAACCTCTTATTAGTTTCGTGCTTTTAGGTGAATTATAACAAGATTTCTTTTAAATTTATCGGAAATGAAAGTAATAAGTTTAAATAAAGAAGGTTTTTTAGTATAATAAGGATTCTATGCTTTAACTAAAGGATTAATTTGAGAATTTTAAAAGCATTTAATATCTTCATCACATGTGTTATTTTATTTGACTTAAAAGAAACATAAATCAATTTCTCAGATTATGAGATCTAAATAAAGTGAGTCACGATATATTCCAAGTTTGAATATAAAGTTGAAATGGTAATAATTGAACCCAAGTACCATTTTAATAGCTACATATCATGAAAGATTTTTCAGTACCATTTATAATACGATGATAAATAGATATCTTGACCACTAGAAATTTATGTAATATAACTTTTATCAAAGGCTCTAGGTTTAATCGCAAATGTCTGAATGGGTATCTGACTCAGAAATAACTGAACGACTGGGTTATAAAATCTTAATTGCTGGTCTAAGTGAAGCTGGTAAGACTGCCGTCAAACGTATTTTCTTTCTTAAACAACAGACAGAAGATGTTGACAGTCTCTCAGCTACAATCAATTACGAACGGTTGTCACTCACGATCCATGATACACCGATCACGATAGTAGATCTTGGTGGACAGAAAATATTTTTAAAACGCTTTTTAAGTGGGTTTAGTCCATTTGTATTCAGTAGCGTAAAGACTTTTATTTTTCTAATTGATGTAGCAAATAAGACTTCTAGGAATAATGCAATACAATATTTCAAAGCTTGTCTTGAAAAGCTCGCAATTTTTTCTCCTGAAGCCGAAGTCTTCGTTTTTCTACATAAAAACGATTTAGTGAGAGATTCGCCTAACTATGAAAGCATTCATGAACAATTAAAGGAACAATTTCAGTTAGAATATCCCCATAAACTTAGGTTTTTCAGAACAACAATTTACAAACCAGAAACAGTTATAGACAGTTTTGGTCGCATTTTTGAATTAACCATTCCACAATTGGCAAAAAGTGAGTTTGTTGATTTTCGGATAATTGGTAAAATTGAAGAATATCATGAAAAAGGTATGACAATACGCGAACCAACACTTGAAGTGGAAATAAGTCAAAAACAAGAATCTATTACGCCCAAAATAGCTGGTGATCAAGTAGTATTAGAGAAATTACAAATCTTGATGCAGCAAGCTATAAAAACAAAGGCCACAGGAGCAAATCACACCAGAACTCAATTATCTCAGAATTCTGTATTTCTTGGAAATGCTGCAACAGAAGAATCTACTACTGAAACAATCTTAACTCCAATAAAAACAATGGGACAAATACCCCCTTCTCCGCAATCAAAAACCTATCCCTATTCAACATCAGTAGAGGAAGAACCTCTTCCATCTATAAGCTCCCAAATTGTGCCTGAACCTCAGGAAACGATAGAAATTAATCCCCAAATCAGCCATCTGGTTGATTTTTTCCGAATAGGCGTTAATGAAGCTACAGAGATTGTTAATACTGGATATGCCGATGTATTTGAAATGGCAGCTACATCAGGGATTCCAATACCCCTTGTAACTGATGTCCTCCTCAAATATTTACCCTTCATTAAAAAATCACAAGGACCAAAGAAATATGGTATAATAAATAGGAAGCAATTATTAGAATTATTCCATGTTTACTTGAAAGGGCAATTACAAGAAACAGATATAGTCAAGTGCCTTGTATTAGCTACTGAAAAACCCAAAATGATTATCAGTGATATTGTAAAGGACTATTTAACTCCAAAAAAGAAGGAGAAAAAGAAGAAAAAAATCATAGAAAAGCGCCCTGAACTTGCGCAAATAGAAATACCTATTGAAATTGAAAGCGTTGAAGGGATTATTACCTTACCCGATACTCGAGGAATGGGCTTTAATGTCGAAATTCTTAAACCAGAAGGTTTAAATGCTCGCCTAACTTTCCACCTCCAAGGTCCTGCTGGCCAACGAGAACTTATAGGTAGTTCAATTGTTCCAGTTAAGATCACCAATGAAGAAATCCTTTACCTCTTAGCTTACGAAATGAATATGACAGGATTGGGTATTTTTGAAGATGGAATCGGCTCTATGAATTTTGCTGCGAGAATAATTCACGAGGCGATCCAGCAAATTCGTGAAAAAAATCTAAGCTCTACATCAGAGGTAACGACCAGAAAGGTACGAAAAGAGGAGGGATATCTAGCAGAAACAATAGATTTTATTATTCCAATGGAAATTAAACTCGAAGGAAATCACATTTTAATCCCTGATAGTGAAAATGTTGCATTTACAGTAGAAAAAGCAAAAAAAGGGTTTTTATTAAGTTTCATCCAACGAGGTTTTCCCATAGGCCAGACAAATGTTGTAGATTCCATTACTGTCAATCAGATAAGAAAGCTATTAAAAGAAGCAATGCAAATACCTGTTGAGTCAGAGGGAGCCATTGATTTTGCAGGTCGCATTATTCATGCATCTATAAGAAACCTTATTGAATCAACAGAAACGGCAATCCCAGCAAAATCAGCAGAAATCCAACCTAAATATGAATTAAAACCTGTTCTAGAAAAACAGGAAGATGAGACATCGGAGAAACTAAGAAGTTACTTAGAACTTCTAGAAAGAGATTAATTACAAAATAATTTCTTATAATTAGGGGGAGAATAATCATATAGGTATAATTTCTACTTGTTATCATCTTCAGTAATGGCCATATACTTGCCAAAAAGATTCATAATATCATCCATAGCAATTTGTAGTTGATCCCGATTTACTCCCTTCGATCTTTCAAACCAACCACGTTTAATCGTTGATTTTGAGTCATCATGATATGCTATCAAATTAGTGGCATCATTGTATACATCACGTAGTTCTGGAATAAGAGGTAAACCAAAAAGTAAGAGAATAGAAGACCTATCTATAGTTGGATCGTCGTAAGCTACAAATGACGGTTGGATCGATCCACCTTTTACGAGATATGGCGCAAGAATCTTTTTTAGGTGAGCTGAATATTCTAGTTTAGCTATATCTTTATATCCAGTAAAAATGGAATAAACAGAGCCTGCCATGGGTTTTGTTTCAATATCTGTTAATGAACAGTGGTTAACAGCATATCTTGCTGCTAAGGCCATTTGTTTTTCCATTCTACCATATTCAGGTAGAAAGTACATATCCTCAAAATAACAGGGAACTACAACTGGATCTAATCTTCTGGAATAATCAGCTAGATCTGTTGTTGGCATAACTTTTTTACCTGGTTCCTGAATACTTGGGGAAAGAATTGCTTCTATAGTTTGTAAAGCTAACGGATTAACTAACTGAGTAAATTCTAACTCTGTTTCCATTCGTTGCTGCTCATCACTAGATGCTAAGTCAGCAGAATCAATTCCTAAGGATTGGTCCAATAAAGCACTTGCACGCCCCTCCCTCCAACCCATTACTCTTTTTAACATAGTTTTATTCGATAATAAAAATATTAAATTTGGCCCCTTGTTTGGTTCTAATTGATTTCTTAATAAGGTCGATAAAGACCAGATAGAGTTTATTGCTTCCGAAGATTGATTCTCAAATGGTAAAACACCAAATACATAAATGAATATCCGTCTTTCTTCTGAAAATCGCTTATGAAGAAGTTCTACAAGTGCTGGAGTACCACCACAACCAGTACCACCACCGAGACTAGTCAAAATTATGAAACCTGAGACCCCCTCATACCCTAATCCTTTTAATTGGTTAAGGATGAGATCCTGATTCTTTAAGACAAGATCATTACCCTCTTTAAACTTACCCCCCACACCTATTTCTTCATCGGAATACATCAGTGTGTTTTGATTAGGAATTGAATACTCAGTACGGGTTTTAGTAAGGTCTGTTTTATCGGTGTTCATTATAAGATATTCACGGATCCTAGATGCTCCTGTTTGTTTTTTACTTTGTTGAATGTAGGAACCCACTAGATTTGACCCACATTCTCCAATACCAATTATGAATACATCTGCTTCTCTACTTGCTTTAGCCATAATAAGAACCCCTTATCTACTTGTTATGTAAAGTTCTACAGCTGAGGATAAATACTGCATCATCGGCTGATGATTATATGCTTCTTCAATTTCTCGTTTTGCATTCGCAAGATAAGTTATCTTTTCTTCACGATCCGTCGTTGGCGTATAATCACTAATAAATAAAAAGAGAACACTGTGCCATTTTGAAATCACTGGCAACCAATCTTGCTTCCATTGTGTTTTTAATTTTGAAATTGTAGTTAATAAGCCATAGATTTCATTTAGATCTTCCGATAATTTCATTTGTTCTCTTGTAGCGTATAATTCGTTAAGTGGAAAAATATTTTTTGAGCATTCATCCAGCTGAAATTTAAATACTTCCTTAATACTTTTATAATAGGGTATTGCTGGATCAGATTCTAATTCAGAAAGATAAACATCATAATTCTCTTGTTCTAATTGTCGGATAGCTTGAATCAGTTCCTTTGATCTTTTTATGACTTCAATTGTAGCCTTTGCGATAAGATCAAAGGACCAAAATTGTATTGTTCCTTTAGCTTGCTTTATTGCAACAACATAAGGCATTAATATATGTTGAGCGTTTTTCCAACCTAATGCTTGAACAAAATCCAATATTCTACCAGCAATGGTATTATTTTTTTCAATAATCTCAAATAATGATTTCTGAAGTGATTCATTTTTTAATATCTTATCTAGTTCAACAAAGGATTGAGTAATCATTTCTACAGACATCATATCAGAGGAATCTGCTTGAACTAATTGCGTGAAGACTTCGATCTGTTCTCCTACTAAGCTTTGAAGATTAATTCCACAGGTTTGAAGTTCGGCAATCTGCATGAGTAAGTTTTTACTTGAGATGCTTAACAGTTCCATAAGTTTCGCTAGCAAAATATATTCATAATCATGGATAGTTTCAACTATTAGACGATGCACTGATTCAAGTGTCTGATCTTTAGTTGAAATTGTACTCTCTAAAAAGCTATAGACTTTGAGAATTTCTGGAGAAACCTCTCCTATTACCTCTGTGATTCGGGGTAAACTAACTGTCACCTTATTGTAGAAAAAAGCTTTTAATTTTTCAAGGCCTTCTTGTGCTTTACTGGTTGCACCATTCAAAAAGAATTCATACTTCGTTAATGTTTCTTCTGTATCTAAAGACTGATTTAGCTCAGATAAGGCTTGATCTAGCACTAAAAACAAGGGATTGAAGATATTTGAATAATGTGCTGGTAGAGATTTGTATTGTTTCAACCAACTTGATAGGAGTTCCCTACATTTAAGTTGGACAAGTTCGGTTTTTTTTCTATTATAGGTATCTAGACGAAACCATAATTCTAAAAGCTCAGAGTAATCCAGTGTCTCAAGGTCTTTAGGGATCTCAAAGATGGGAGCTTGGCCAATTACCTCTTTAAAGTATTGCATCGAAGATTGATCGATTTTTTCTGTTATTTCAATCTGTTTTAATGTTTCTTCGATCATCAAATTCTTAGAAGAAGACATGGTTTTCATGAAAGTGAAATAGCTTTTAATTGATGAAACAAAATTTCGGGCAGCAGCAGTGCCTGTCAATTGAGCTAGAAGCGTGTTTTTTTCTTTCCTCAAATCAACTGGAACCTCTCCAGGTATCAATGGGAAACTCAGCCCTTCAATTTTGTTCTTGAGGAAAGTGAGAACTTTTCGTTTCCATTCCTCAACTGATTCAATTCTATTAAGTAATTCAGAGAGGTCTAGCTCTCCTGCATCCTCAACAAAAGGAGGACGAGGAACATCTGACTCTGATTCTAGCAATTGGAGCACTGTGACGTTTTTCAGAAAGTCTTTGATATATGCAGCTGTTAATGTTACAAATTGTTTATATAAGCGGTCATAAGAACGCCGGTACAGTAAAAGAGTATGGACTTCAGTTTCTAATGCCATTTTTTCATAAAGGGTCGTGAGTTCAGCTTGAAAATCAGGAGGAAAATTATTAATCCCTTTTCTTTCTAATTGATTGACATTAGCGATAGTATCATTTATATCGTGTCTAGTTTCTTGTAAAACATTAACCAACTTGCGTTTCCAAATATTAACAGCTCGAATATAGCTTAATAGCTCCGAAGGACTATCAGACTGGATATTAATGATAGGAGGTTTAAGTGATATTAATGCACTAGAGTCAGAGTCAGTAACATCTAAATTTAGATTATTGCTGATGTTATCGCGTAGAATACTAAGAAACTCGGTATAATAAACATGAAAATTCTCCAGTCTCTTAAAAGCTTCTTTGATAGTAACTGTTTCTTCTTGGATTCGATTGGCTGTTTCTGTCACATTGGCTATAAGTGTATTCGGGATACTGAGCCCCTCTTGAAGAGAAGCCTCAGTAACTTGTTTCAACTCATCAACAGAAGAAATTTTCTTTATTACATCGAGAATATTTTTCTCCCACTTATTTATCTCATCAAAATAGCTCATCAAGTCAGTTATGGAAACCTTTGAAGGTAATACATCAGGAGGAGAGGGCATCCATTTTTTTGAAAGCGTTGGAAACAGACCACGGATTTGTGTAATCAGATTATTTCCAGTTGTTCTTGCCCTTGCTATCTCTGATTTTATAGCAGTACTATATTTTACAATATACTGCGAGACTTTAGTGTTCAGTAGATTTAGCTCATCAATTGTATTGGCTACTTCAACTTGTGACGAGAGTTCCTTAACTTCTCGATACTCCTCGATATCAGGTATGATCTCTCTTTTAGCTCCCTCTTGTATGGAATAAATGAGTTCGTGAACTGACTGTAAAAGTTTTTGTTGAACAGTGTCAGTGGATGTGGCTAGTTGCTGATTAATTAGTTTTTGCTCCTCTTTAAGAGTTGAATATGATTTCAATAGGTCTGAAACTGAAAGAGAATCAAGTGCATCCTCGGTTAAGATTTTTGTTTGCTGATATGATCTCTCATCCAGAGAAATGAGATTCTTATAAATTTTAATTTTAGATTGATTATCATTAAGAAGCATTTTACATAGATTTCTTGTTTGGATTGTTGTGTCGGCTTGTGCTTTCTCTACATCTTCAATGAAGGTTATTATTGCTCCAATTTCTGAAGTTAGAGGAAATCTAATATTCCGTAGTAAGCTTGCAGCTTGTGGTGCAACTGCTGAGAGTGCTTGGGTTTGATTTTCAAGAATTAGTTTCAGATCTCTGACCAAAGAGTTAAAAATACATTGTAAGCACACTTCCTCAGATTCTGTAAGGTCAGATTGAAGTTGTTCCTGCTGCCTTTTTAATCCCCTTTTTGCAAGTCTGCCTGCCTTATCAATTTCCTTTGTCGTCTGAGAATATTGTTGAACAAGTTTAGAGTACTTGGTAAGCTCTGGTGCGCAAACAGGTTTTGAGATAAGCTTATTAAGTTTAGTGAGAATTTCCGAAATTAAGTTTAAGTTATCTGAAGACATTAATGATCATTTCCCGTCTGATCAGACATTTATACATCTTTTCAAATATATTAATTAATTTTCTATATGATTAAAGATCATGGGTTGTAGATTGAATTTGATCTAAAGCTAGAGAACATCGAGCGACATATTCAGCTAATCCTTTTATCTGAGCTTTTAACCTTTTACGAATTGATAAATCAACAAGGCGAAATGGAATATTAGATAAATCTTCACCTGCAGTTCCCAAGATTGACTCTGTGATCTCATTAAGCTTTTTGGATATGTGAGTAGAAATAATCGAAACATATTTTGCCCATTTATCTTGAATCATAAGTCCTAGGGACAACCGATGCATTTGTCCTTTATCTAACCATTTGGCAGGAGTGTAAATGAAAATGGAGAACGGTTTATTTGCCACATCAATATTAAGCACAGAAGATCCGAGATTGTTACCCAAATTCTCCTCATTTAATGATGGGCCTTCAATTTGTTTTTCTACAAAAAGTGAAAAAACATCCATGATACGCTTTTTATCAACCTCAGTAAATTCAAACGTTGTTTCCCAAAGACTGGATGTTGATCCTTGAAGTGCTGAAAAAAAATCAATTATTATATCAATATTGGCTTTTTTCATCACATTATAAACTTCTTCGTAAGATATAGTTTCCGATATGGCCACCATACTTTCAAAAGTGGTATCATCGGCCTCTAACAATGAAGTGAAGTCTGATTCTGCAGTTCCTGCTTCTCCAGCCACTTCTCCAAACGCCATACTAGCAATATCTTCGAGATCCATCTCTTGAAGCTCTTGCTTTTGCTTTTCTCTATCTTGGATATCCGAAAATAAAGCATCAACCATGGAAGAATCATAAAACAGTTGGTATATTCTCATTAAAAGATTGTTTAAACTGCCTTCATCTGCATCTTTCATGTGTTCCTTTAAGATGGATCGCATAACAACATGTTTAGCGATTCGCGAACTACGAACTTGATCCTCAACTTCTTCTGTGACAAATTGTGACATTTTTTTTCATCTTGGTTAAAACAAGAATCTTTTTACCATCAGCTGTTT
>JAHQWW010000170.1 GCA_029856365.1 Candidatus Hodarchaeota archaeon | reverse complement strand
ATCTCCCCCGAGAAGTCAAAAAAGAAAAAATTAGAATTTCGCGCACATCTCACCCTGGTATATATTTTTCATAACCTAGCCAACGTTTAACGATAAATTCAAGTATTATCCATAATGAAATTTCACGGAAGCTAGTTTTAACAATTATAATGTTTGTTTGAAGACGTTTGAAAGACACGTCATCTAGTGTATATGAAAGAATATTTACATTTAAACTAATCTTAGGCACATTATCTACAAAATATAATTAAGGAACTAAAAAATGATTAAAAGGAGGATAATGAATAATGGAATGTACCTTGTGTAAGGAACAAATAAAAGATTATACCCCTGAATTTAATCAACTTGAGATTAATGAATCAATTAGTGTTCATATTTGTCAATCATGTGTTAATAAGTTTGTTAAATGGCAACAAAGAAAATACGCTAAATTATTTCCTACTAAACATACTAAAAAGCTGTTTAAGGAATAAAACCTATGAAAGCCAGCTTTAACAATTATAATTATTGTTTAACGATGTGGAGAAAAGTTGTTTACTAATAACCAACAAGATTGTAGGATATAATTCGATTTTCAGCTTTTCTTAAATGTTCAACTATTGTTGATTTATTTATCCCTGGTTTTTTTGTAAACTCTCCAGCAGTTATTTTTCGTTGGAATTCATAATAACCATTCTTTTTGGCTTACAGAGATCTTTATCCACATAAATCTGTTGCCAAACTTGAGGTTGAAACCTGTTTTTCCCATTAATGGGATCGGGAGGGGAGTACTATTAAGAATTTCTAGTGTCCTTATGGCAAGATCTTCAGCCAATCCTTCTCCTGCATTCCAAAAAACTGTTGACTCTTCTAATGGTGATTTTAAATCATCTAGGTATTTGGCAGAAGTCTTCAATTTTTGTTTGACAATATACTTGATATATGTAGGTACTGACAACATTGTGACTTTCTTGGGTAGGATTATTGTAAAAGTGTCCATAAAGTTGAACAGCCTGTTCGGAATTGCGAACACATTGTACTAATTTGAGGCCTTGCTGTTCGATTGTATATATATTTAAAGATGTAATCTAGAGAAATAATCGCTCCTAGTATGCGTAAAGATGTTTATAATGAAATTAGAAGGGAAATTAAGAAAGTAAGGCCATCAATAGGTTATATTGAGAATGATGTTGTCATTGATCTCCAGGTTCAAACATAGAATACAAAAAGGTATAGTTAGGATTTTATCTTTGTATCAAAGGTGGTAGTAATCGTTATGTCAAAATCGAAACAAATCATCTTAGATTTGAGCGATAACACAGATCTGTCAATAATTAAAGCAAAAATCAAAGAAGCATTAGCCCATAGCATACATGATTTTATTCTCTCTCTTGAAGTCGATTCATCAAATATATTTCTCGATCCCAAAACCTCACCCATTACTTTTCTGAAAATCACTGATTTTAAATCTGTCCACCAAATTTCAGCTAATTCAGAGCCTGAGTTACGCTCTTTGTTTGAATCATCAGCCAGAATTTGTCTTGATCTTTCAAAAAATGAATGGGAAATTATTCCATTGGAAAATATAATAGCATGGGCGACAAATACTACCTGTAAGATCTATTCTAGAGTTCATTCCCTTGAAAAACTCAATTTACATTTTCAAATCCTTGAAAAAGGTGTTGATGGTGTAATTATTGATGAAAAAGCACTAGACTATGCTGAATTAGATAAGGTCCTGTTAAAATTAACTACTACACTTTTATCGTTAACTGAAGTAAAAGTTGTTGAAATCAAGTCAGTAGGTTCTGGTGATCGTTGTTGTTTAGATACTGCAGTTCTTTTAGACGATACGGAAGGAATGTTAATTGGTAATTTTGCTAGTGGATTTTTTCTTATTAGAGCAGAAAATGTTCTTACAGATCAGATATCTCCTCGGCCTTTCCGGGTCAATGCGGGGGCTGTTCACTGTTACCTTTACACACCCGTTAAAACCTTCTATTTATCAGAATTAAAATCGGGATCGGAAGTTTTTGTTATCAATAACAAAGGACGTGGGCGTTGTGTACCACTTGGTCGTAACAAAATTGAACAGCGCCCAATGGTTCAAGTTACAGCTGTAACGGCTGCGGATAAAGAATCAATCAGCATCATTGTGCAGCTAGCTGAAACAATAAGATTTGGAGCTAGAACAGAACGGGGATTTATAACTGTTGACCAGCTTAAGACTGGTGATAAGGTTTTAGCATATTTTCCTTCAGGTAAAGCTAGGCACTTTGGAACGGAAGTCAATGAGTTCATCCAAGAAAAATAACCATATTTGTGGCGTTGTTGCCACTAAGACCGTTGATGAAGCGTTAACAATCATGGAAAGATATAATTTCTTAAGATTCATCGAAATTAGAGTTGATTATTTCGATAACCCAATAGAAGCATTGAGAGAGATTTCTGAAGAAAACGTTGAGTTACCAACAAAATATATACTCACATACCGTTATCCTGAACACCAGAATTCATGGTATTTTGTTGAACAGGTGTATACAAAAATTATCAAGCTAAAACCACCAATGGTTGATTTTGATTTTTCAATAGTAAAACTGAATCCTGCATTCCTAGATCTATGTAAAAAATATCAAGTCAAACCTATTTTATCAGCTCATCTCAAAAATACTCCAGAAGTAAAACAATTAAAACAACTACATAATGATATAAAAAATCTAGCATCTAGTAGTGTTAAAAAGATAGTTACAACAGCTCATTGTCTGGAAGACAACTTTACTACTTTATCTTTCTTGAAATCATCTTCAAAAAATGATCTAATTTCTTTTAGCCTAAGTCTTATTGGCCGTCTATCACGTATATTATGCACTTTCTACGGTTCTCTTCTTACATACGTTACTCTATCTAACGTCAGGGTGGGACCTGGTATATTAACTTTAGAAGAGCATGAAAAGGTAATCTCAATGTTATGTCTTGACCAACAGGAATTTGTAGAATTATAGTATCATCAAACCATTTTGTTAATAATTGTAAGGTGTAAAAGAAAGAAAAAAAAAGAAGAACGAAGGTATTGATAATGTCATTCCGTATGCATCGTATTCGTAAAGGTGATCGTTTTCTAATTATCCCAATGGATCATGGATTTACGATTGGTCCAGTTGCAGGGTTATTTAATATAAATAAAACCGTAGAAGCCGTTTCTAGTGGTGGTGCGACCGCTATTCTGGGTCATAAAGGTTTTCTCAAGAATATTGATCCAGAGGTATTAGAGACAACGACAGGTACCATTCTTCATATGAGCGCTAGCACTTCTTTTGGTCCAGATCCAAATTCTAAAGTGCTTGTTGCGTCGTTAGATGATGCTTTTCAACTTGGTGTTGATGGTATTTCAGTTCATGTTAATGTTGGTGGAGCCGATGACGAACCAGAAATGCTCTCAGATCTCGGTCAAATTGTCACTGAGAGTCGACAGTATAATATTCCTCTACTGGCAATGATGTACGCACGTGGACCAAACGTTGAAAATTCTTTCGATGCTAAAGCAATAGCCCATGCTGCAAGAATTGGCGCAGAATTAGGGGCAGATATCATCAAATGTAATTACACAGGTGATCCTAATACATTTCGCGATGTTGTAAGGGGTTGTCCAAAACCTGTAGTGATTGCTGGTGGTCCAAAGGTAGATAATCTTTCAGAATTCATAAATATGATTTGCGGAGCCATGGAAGCAGGAGCAGCAGGTGTATCAATAGGGAGAAATGTTTTTCAACACGATGATCCTAAACTCATAACTCGAACAATGGCAAAGATTATCTTCAAAAATTACAGTCTGCAAAAAGCAACAAGCTTTTATAAAAGCCACGTTAATAAAATCGTGCGATTAATATAATGAGTGAAAATCATGGTTACTTTAAAAAAACGTATTTATGGTCATTTAGTCCTCGTGCGTCCTTTACAGCTTTTCTGGCTTGATATTGTCGCTGGTTTTTCAGGTGTAGTTGTATTATTACAAGGATTTCCTGATTTCTCATGCATAATGTTTTTCTTTTTAATTTCTCTATTGGCTGATGCAGGTGCATGTACTTTTAATGATATAGCAGATATTGAGGTTGACAACAAGTCAATTGAATCGCGGCGTTTTCGCCCGTTAGTTGTTGGAACTGTTTCAGTTCGCTCAGCTTGGATTCAAGGATTACTCTTATATTGTTTGAGTGCTTTCTTGGCTTTCTTTATTAATCCTACTTTCTTTCTACTAACAATCTTAATGCTTGTTTGGGCGTTTCAATATTCGTTTCCACCATTACGTCTGACAGGACGTCCATATATTTCCCAGGTTTATTGGATAGTTTTCGTTTGTCTCTGGATAGCTCTTTTAACCTCTTATTTGGAACTGCCATTTATTGAAAGTTTATTCAACATATTTCCTTACATGTTGTACATGATGCTTTATTTATGTTTAGGAGAGACCATGGCGAAAGACATTCGAGATTGGGACAATGATAAAGCTGCTGGAAAAAACACTACAACTGTTGCCATAGGACCTGCACGTGCAAGTAATTGGTCATTCGTCCTTGGATTTATAGGTTGTTTGGCTTGGTTTTGGGCTGCTATTAGCTATCAGCTTCATTTGTTTGTTATTATTGCTTTTGGTGCAATTACTATCCCAACATTTTACCTATTCTATCAATATCGCTCAAGATTACAAGTTGAATATAATAAGATAATTGGACGTCACTTTCACGTGACTTATCTTCTATCAATGGCATTAATAACAATTTTGACAACTTTTTCTATCGGTTTTCAAGTGATAATGTGATGAATCCATTTCTTAAGACGTTCTTTGTTGTAATTTATGCATGGTGAAACAATGGAATCCTTACTAATGAGGAAAAAATCAATTACTCACCAAATTCTTATTAATTTAGGCATTTTAGTAGGTTCTTTAATTTGTAGTTTTTGTTTTGTTGTTGCATTTCTTAATTTTCTTGCATCACAATGGTATTATGATTTGGATACACAAATTACAGGTGATGAAACAGAGTTATTGTATAATTTGGGCAAGCAATTTCAGCTATTTGGCTTAATTGTCTCTATCAGCCTATCAAGCCTTATCGTGATTGCTTTTTTCAAAAACGTTCGTCAAAAAAACTTCTCTAGATTCGCACAGTTTTCCATAGCTTGGTTCTTCATAGTCTTAGGGCTGATTACTGGTTTTGCATTCTTTTTTCCTGAGGGGACTGGTGTTTTGGCAGATAGAGAATTCTACTGGAGAGCTGCTTTTCCTTTTGCAATAATGGGAGTTGGTTTTTCCATTCTTATAACCACTGAAGTAGTAAAGAGTCAGAAAAAAGGAGAGAAACTGATACTGTGGTTAGCGATGCTAAATTTGTTATCTTTAGGAATCTTCACAACCTTTAGTTATGATGAAACCCATCCTTGGGGCCAAGATGCAAACCACCCTTGGATACTAAGTTTGTCCCTAGGAGCTCATTATCTAGTTACATTTTGGATAGTAGGAATATCTTTCGTATTATTATGGATCAAAATTTGTTATCACAAATCTTGGAACGATTTAATTCATATTTTAGCATGTTGTAGTTCTTTACTAACTTTTACAGCAGCATTTCCCCCATTTATTCCAAGAAGTGTAACTTATATTGAGTTATATAGATATTTTGCTGTGATTTTAATATTGGGGGCTACTTCAATGCTTCTATGGAGTATTAATGAAATAGCTAAACGAAAATTGGATGGAAGTAAATAAGTTGGTAGAAGAATCGGAACTGGAAGCTATTTGGATTTACTTTCGATTGGTAGTAGATACAATAGGGAGACTACCTATTGGTGACCAATTTATTAGTGATATTATTTATGAAATCTTTAATGCATCAATCTACTTGTTCTTGCCAATTAATTTACTGCTATGGACGGGTCTTGTGATCCAAATACTGAATTTCAAACAGGAAAAAACAGTAGCTGATAAAATTAAAATATTACTGTTACC
>JAHQWW010000029.1 GCA_029856365.1 Candidatus Hodarchaeota archaeon | reverse complement strand
ATGATCTAAGATAAAATCCTCATATAATGTGTCTACACTTATCACAATTCCTGTTTCCAGTCCAACTGTGAGTAAGATACCAAATATTAGCAAGAATGATCGATATTTAGAACGAGTTGCATTCCGTAACGCTAAACCAAACGTTAACCTCATTTGAGAGCTACTATTGTAAAATACTTTCATGACAACTTTTTTCAAGGACGTATGCCTTATCATTACACTTTTACTACGGATTATATCTCTAAAGTTTCCTTTTACGGCCGATAGCGTCTTCATTACTTTTCTAGAGCGGATAACTTCACGGGTTCCTTCCTTTAGAGTCAAAAGAGCGGTTCTTATTCTTCTAGTATGGATAGCTTTAGTGAAAGACTCCTGCATGGATGAATACTCACGCCCTAGGAAGGCTTTTAGTTCAAGATAATCCTTTTGTATTAAAATTGAACTATTGATGCATTGAAGATGATATAAATCCAGAAAATTTCAATGAAATCAGTATCACATATTATATTTTGTAACCTCGCCATATAATAAATGTTATTGATATTAGTCGCTGATATTAGTCAACAGTTTTCACCAATTCACTCTAATATTATTTATACATCAGCCTCCGATGTACTTATTTATTCTTATTATCTTATTTCTAATGGAGGAGATCAGTTGACTCAGACAAATTCAAGTCGTCCAGTAAGAATTGAAAAAATTACGATAAGTCCTAAGAGACTGATATATATTAAGCTATGGGGGCCTTCAGATCATTCTAAATGGGGAATGACTCGATCAACAATTGAATTACAGGAAGTCAGAATTTCTGACGAAAATCAAATATCCTATGGGAAACCTATTCGACTTCCTTGTGATGGATTGTCAGCTCTCATTGCAGATTTGATATCAAACTTTATTATCAATGGAAGAAGATTAAATTTCGAGTTTAAAAACCAACAGAAAGAATTGCCTCTGGTTTTCACCGAAACACCTGGATCAGAAGAGAATTTTCACTCCGTAAGCATGAATTTAGAATCATTACTACTAACTGAGTTCAAAAACCAAAAATTATCCAAGACAAGGATTTTATCCAAGCTAGTTGATAAAGGATATGAAATTGATAAAGAAACACTAGTACAGTCTCTCGAAATATTAGCAGATCAGGAGAAAATAACAAAGGAGTCTGCTGTTCATACTTCCTCTGGTACAAATTATTTCCTTTGGGGATTTCCATAAATTGTTTGGAGTAGATGTTAATGCAGCACACGGGTTTTGCAGAAATGCCGCTGCATACTGGTAAAGCACCTCGATGGCTATTTCATCGAATGGAAAAACTAAGCAAAGAAATTTGTCGAATTATTATGGATGAATATGGTTCTCATGAATTATTAAATCGTCTAAGTAATCCTTTCTTTTTTCAGGCATTATCTTGTGTTATAGGATTTGACTGGCATTCTTCTGGAACTACTACTACGACATGTGGAGCCCTTAAATTGGCGTTAAATGCCATTACAGATACCTCCTGTCAAATATATGTAGCTGGCGGTAAAGGACATGTCTCGAAACAAACCCCTATAGAGTTGCAACGTGTTAATCATCATCTGAAAGCAGATTTTTCAGATCAAGAAATTAACAATTTCATTCGTGCTAGTAAGCTATCTGCAAAAGTTGACAATGCAGTCATCCAGGATTCTTTTCAACTCTATCACCATTGCTTTTTAATAGATTCAGATGGTAACTACACTGTGATCCAGCAAGGAATGAATAACAAATGGGCCAGACGATATCATTGGTCATCTGATAGACATCGAGTAGGAGTGAGAGGAGGATCTTTTAGTGAAAAGCCTCGTGATCTAATTGCCTGTAATCAAATTATTAAAAACACTCTTGATCTTACTGCAGAAGTGAGTGAGCAAACACGAAATTGTATTTTGGATCTTATTAAAGACAATCCAAACCATTTGAGAAAGTATTTCCCTTTGAAGAAAAAATCACTAATACTTCCTTTAGATCATTTTTTAAATTTATCATCGAAACCTGAAGTATCAGAGCATCCCTCTTTGTTGCTGATGCCTGTTCGCCATCAAATTCTTCCAATAGACTTAGGGGAGTCAGAATTTCAAACATTACTCTCAGCTTATGAACAACAACCGAGGCAGTTCGATGATCTTGTTGAAATCCAAGGAATAGGCCCAAAAAAGCTTCGAGCTCTTACATTAGTCTCAGAACTGATTTTTGGAACCCAAGTAAGCTGGAAGGATCCCGTTAAATATTCATTCGCTCATGGGGGGAAAGATGGAATTCCTTTTCCTGTTGATCGTAAAGTATATGATTCAACCATTCAAACATTAAGGTCAGCTATTGATAATGCCCAGTTATCCAATAATAATCAACTTAAAGCATTAAAGAACCTCTCTCTTTTAGCAACACGAGTTCAATCAAGAAATTAACTTGAAAGAAAATACAGATCTGAAATTCAATTGGCATCCCTCTATCAGTTATACCAGTGGAAGCGCGCTTATTTACTCCCTCCCAAACCAACCTTAAGCACTTCTCACACTTTCGTTTTTTGGGTGCATTCATCTATCGTGGATGCTGCTTTACAACTAACGGGAGTGCAGGGTGGATTCAAAGTTAGTGAGATCAGTCCCAAATTATTTGACTCTTCCAGTTATAAAGCGAAAAAGCAAAATCCACGCCCTCGTCGGGTCTTATTGGATATTGGCATAGATGATTCCCCCCTTATCCAAGCGCTGACTCAGCTATCGAACACCATAACAAATATCTAGGCCGAAGAATGACCAGAGGGCTATTCAAATCTCAAAAAGGCACAATAATTAATGCGGATATGAATGGGGCGTATAACATTCTGATAAAAGCATTCCTGAACGCGGTTGAAGCTGACAGGATAGAGGCTGTTGGGTTACATCCCACACGATGGAGACTAGCCATGGTGACGAGCTAGTTGATGACCTCTTGTAAATAAAATTGAATATATTGTTATCACTTTTAATAACCTTATGAGCATATCCTAGATCTATATAAGTATGAAGCCTTTATTAGTACCTGAACTCGCCCATAACTTGGCTAATGAGGTGTGCTGAGATGGACGAACAAATAAAGAATGAACTGCGCACTATTCTAGAAGAGGTGTTCCAAAAGAACTCACAGATTCAAATGATCTCCTTGATTACTCCTGAAGGGCTTCCAATTCTGACACTTAACCGTGAATCAGAAAATGGGCTTTCTGAAATCACAGATTCAGGCATCCTGAATAGATATGCAGCTCTTGCAGGTGCGAGTACGACATTAGGAGAAAGGACACTTTCAACTCTCTCACAAGAGAAAGTTCGTCTAATACATGTCCAAGGTAAAACTAAAGATATCGCTATTGCTGTTTCACCCCATTTAATATCCCTAGTGGTGACTGAACCCTCTGGGAGTCCTAACCTCATTGCTGAAAAGTTGAATACCGAGCTTAAAGCAAAATTATGATTAAGGGATTTGATTTCCTAATGGATCCTCTTCAATGGTTTAATCTAACAAAAGAAGCTCTCACTCTTGCTGAATCTGAACTTGACACCTCCCAATTTGAATTGATGATCTTAATTCAGCTAGATACAGATCTCCAAATATTTTCAACTTCAAAAAGCCAAGTAGAAGTGGAAAGCGCTGCTTTACTTGGGCAAGCATGGCGTAGTCTTACCAATATTTTGACTAACGAACTTCAATTAGAAACTTGGAATTCTCTTACCATCAAGAGTCACAGTAAAGTTGTCACGATTTACTCCCTAGGCTTTGATGTACTTCTTGTAATCTTGTCCGAAGCTGCTGTTGATTCTCTGGATGTCCTTAAAATTATACTAAGATTTATCTTTCAGATTGGTTACCAGAAAAAATACGAAACAGTTGGATTGGTTTCCTCAGAAGGTTATCCAGTCTGGTTGAATTCTGTAGAAGAAATGGATGATTTTCTCTTTGCAATCTCAATTACTTCTCTTCTCTCTCTGGTTGAACGGATAGATTATGAGGTATCTGCAGGTGGAATAGACGCTTGTATCCTTCAAGGAACTGGAAATCTACTTTTAAACGTTGCTTTTAACCCATCTCAGGATTTAGCTCTAGTTGTAACGCAACAAGGGACAGATCTAGATGCAGTGACTCTTGATCCAGAATTAAAGTCTCTTTATCAAAAAATTGTGGATCCTGTGATATATAGTGCAATTGTACCAGAAATTATTGATGAAGATCGGGAACAAATGTTGGAAGAAATCCGCCAGGCATTTGAAGGTGAAACAACTGATGAAGAAATTCAAACATTAAATATTTTTGACACTGAAATGCTCAAATCTCTTGAAAATGAGATAAAAACAGTAGCTAAAAAATATAGAGCAAATGAGATCTCAATTGGATATTTACGTAGGAGGATGAGATTACCTGCTGAAGTCTTATCAATGGCATTAGAATATCTTATTGGAGAAGGAACTATTAGTGGTAAAGTTGGTAAGGCTCGTAAATCAGGACGGGAAATATTAGTTCTTGATTCAAGCGTTGATATTGACAAGGATGACATAGAACAAATAAAAATCGTAAAAACTCAAATAGGAGATCTTTTTATTCCCATAAATCCCCTTCTTACGCAACTTCCCTCAGTTCAACCATCAGAAGTAGCTGTTCAAGAGGTTATCTCTGAAGCTCTGGGAGAATTCCAGATAATGTTAACTTTGGCGGATACAGATCCTCTATACTTATTTGTTAATGACCTGAGAAGTATAGGAGCACAATTGGAAAGCTCTACAAAAACTTTGAATCTTTTGAAACAGCAATTATCAGAAACAGATCAAGATGACGTTCTTCAAACTGAGTTGGCACGAAGGCGCGGTAATTTAGACGAAAAAATCTTTGAACAGCGATCAGCAATCACTGGGAAAGTAAGTAGGTTTTATATAGATCTTCTCAATTCTTATCGCTTATTTATCCGATTACTTCCTCCTCCTGTTAAGTTTAATAGGTCTAAGAGAAAGAAAAAAGTCATTGTTATTTTCAAATGTTCTGCTTATAACTGTAGAACAACAGTTAGGATTCGAGATAATTCGACTACATGGGTCAAATTAAGTGTTTTCGCGACACTTCTTGGCATTTATGATGGGTTTCCTGAAAAATCTCCCCCAATTGTCATCAAATTAAAAACAATTCTTGAAAATCGCCTTAAAAACCTCATTGCTTTAATAGAGGAAGAAGAAATAAACAAAGATTTTGTACTGGAAGATTATCTTTTCATTGAAAACCTAGATGAACTTTTAATTACTAATACCCAAAGAGATAATGCAGTTAATAAACTCAGAAAAGCCAGAGCTGGACGAGGTATTGATAAAGAGGATTTTTATTCCCTTTTTGGGCAATGTAACTCATGTAACAGATGGTATTGTAAAAAACACATGGTTACTACTAATAAATGTCAATATTGCTGATACTACTAAAGATAATAGAGGTTTGTGACATGGATCTGGTTGCAGGCATAGATATTGGCTCATTGACAGCAAAGATTGTAGTACTTGCGGTTTCAAATAAAATTAACACCTCCATCCAACAAAAATATTCATTTATAAGACGTGTAGGTTATAATCCTACAGGAATTGCAGAAAGCCTAGTAAATGATGCCAAAGACGCCATTGGTACGGAAAACTTTGCATATACTATCTCCACTGGTTATGGAAGAAAATTAGTCAAAGCTGCTAATGAAAATATAACTGAGATCACATGTCATGCCACAGGGGCCTTTTTTGTCAATCCTAATATTCGAACCATTATTGATATTGGTGGGCAGGATTCGAAGGTTATTCAAATAAATGAGGACGGACAAATTCAAGACTTCGAGATGAACGATAAGTGTAGTGCTGGAACAGGGCGTTTCTTAGAAGTGATGGCCAATGCCTTAGAAGTAGAGTTATCAGAATTTGGTAATCAAGCGCTTATTTCGACAAATCCAGCTTCTATTTCGAGTACATGTACCGTATTTGCAGAGTCAGAAGTTATATCACGTCTAAACCAAGGAGCAAATAGATTAGATATTATTGCTGGTATTCATAAGACTATCGCAAATAAAATTGCTGCTCTGACCGCCCGTGTTGGCATAATCCCCCTAATTGCTCTAACAGGAGGCGTTGCATTAAACCCTGGTGTGAAAAAGATGCTCGAACATCAAATGAACGCGCCGATAGAAGTCCCACCAAACCCCCAAATGATCGGAGCATTAGGAGCTGCTCTGTTAGCGTCTAAACACCTAAAATAAATCAATCTAAGACAAGGAGGTGTTGGATTTATCCAATATTTTCAAAGATTTGACCTTATTAGAAGTTAAAGAAACTCTTTCCCAAATTCGACCGTATGTAATTAAAACACCAGTCATTCGATCTTATCACCTTGAAAAACTGATTGGAAAAGAAGTTTATCTAAAGTTAGAATTTTTACAGCCAACACGATCCTTTAAAGTCCGAGGAGCATGCTCAAAAGCTCTTTCATTGGATAAAAAGGAGTTATCTTATGGTTTAGTGACTGCGTCTGGCGGAAACCATGGTCTGGGGGTTTGTTATGCAGGAAAAGAACTTAATACTCCAGTAGTAGTTTTTCTTCCATTAAAGACTGCAAAAGAGAAAGTTAAGAAAATTGAGCAGTGGAGAGGAAAAACGATTCTACACGGGGATGCTTGGGATGAGGCTAATCAGAAAGCTCAGGAATACGCACAAGATGAAAGATTAACTTATATTCATCCATTCGATGACATTGCAGTAGTTAGGGGACAAGGCACTATTGCACTCGAACTCCTTGAGCAAAATCCTTATCTAGATGCTATAATTGCGTCAGTCGGAGGAGGTGGTTTAATAAGTGGACTGGGAGTCGTGGCAAGACAGATGAAGCCTGAAATAAGAATTTGGGGGGTAGAAACTGTAGGTTGTGATGCCGTTACACAAAGTTTTCGAAAAGGATATCCAGTAAAGCTTCCTGCTATAACAAGCATCGCTGATACTCTTGGAGCAAAACAAACTACTGAAGGTACATTAGCAAGAATTAGGGCCGTAGTAAATGACATGCAAACAGTTACAGACGAAGAAGCCCTAGAAGCATTACTGTTAATGCTAGAACACGAAAAAATACTGATAGAACCTGCCACTTCTTGTTCTATTGCAGCGCTGCTGCATGATAAGTTTGATTTGTCAGGTATTAAAAAAATCTGTATTATTCTATGTGGAGCTAACGTTTCACTTCGACAATTAAAAGAGTGGAAAGTGCTTTGATCCTTTCTAAAAAACAAGCATGAAAAGTTAATTCATGAGGTATTTATAAAAGAAATTTCTACCAGTGGAAGCAAACAACTCAAAGGAAGATAGTATTTTGGACGCATTAGAACTCCTAAAAGGGCGAAGAAGTATTCGAAAATATAAATCTTCACCTGTAGAATCTGAAAAGCTTGAAAAATGTCTCGAAGCTGCGCAGTGGGCACCATCGGCATCAAATAAGCAGCCTTGGGAATTTTTGATTGTAACTGATGAAGGAAAAAGGAAAAAATTAGCCAAACTACACCCTTATGGAAAATTCGTAGCAGAAAGTCCAGTTGTGTTTATTCCGCTGACTAATTCTACCATTCACGCGAAGTATCACCAAAGTGACACAGCTCTGGCAACACTGCAATTTATGATTCAAGCTCATTCTTTAAATTTAGGTACGTGTTGGGCGGGAGTAATAGGTACAGATTTTGAACATAAAATCAAAAAACTTCTGAAAATACCAGAACATTTGCAGGTATTAGCACTGGTAGCTGTGGGTTATGCAGATGAAACTCGTTCCTCTGAACGTAAACCTCTAACAAGTCTTGTTCACAAAGAATCATATGGTTTAAAATAAGGAGGAGAAATGTGTTAAATGAGCCCTGATGTTCGAAAGGCATATGTCTGATTTGTGATGACAACCGTTCCGAACAATAGGGTTCACCTAATTTTCTCTATTAGATTTGGGGAAGGTTATATTCTCGAAAAAATCAGCTCAAACTGCCTACGACAAAACAGATAATTTTTCTAACGGAAGAATTATCGCAGTGCTTGCGGAAAAGATCGATCTTCTTGGATTAATTTCTCAAATCCAATAAAATCAGCTTGACCTCTCTTCAAAGCTGTTTCTGCACTTTCTACATTAAAGTCCCCATGCAGAACTAGTGGTAGAGATTTGACCTCTTTTCTTATCTGTTCGCAAAACTCGTCAAATCCATCCCTCTGTGACCATGTACCTGAATAACCTAGGCTTAGTAAGTCAATTCCAACTATTTCTAAAGATTTTGCGAGTTCTAATAAATCTTCAATAGACAATCCTTGAAAGGGGAGTGTTAGATGAAAAGATAACATGATCTCTGGAGGAATATTAGTTTTAATAGCTCTAACGACATCTAGAGGAAAGAGGAGTCTATTCCTCAAAGATCCTCCATATTTATCTATTCTTAGATTGAAATTAGGGGAAAGAAATTGACCAAGTAAATTGGAAAATTTATTAGGAAAGATACAAGCAGAAACTTCCACTATATCAAAACCTGCGGATACAGCGCGTTTAGCAGCTTGAATATAGCAGGTAATAAGATGTGAGAGTTCATCATCAGTCATAGGACGAGATAGGTTTTTGTCGGCAATTGTGATAGCAGAAGGAGCTAAGGGTTGATCTCCGCTAAGAAAACGAGTTGTAGCTGCTCCTGCGTGTCGTAATCTTATTCCTGCTAAAGCGCCATTCCCATGGATTTGGTTTACTGCATCAACCATGCGCGGTATAACATAATCCTCATGAATTCCTACTTGATAATTGTGGCTTTTACCAGAATTCGATATATATGCTGGTTCCAAATAAACCAAACCAGCTCCTCCCTCAGCTATTTTTGCATAATAAGAGATTGCTGAAGGAGAAAGTTGTCCCGAAACATCTCCAAACCTTAAGTCATCCGCAACACTTATAGAGGGAAGAACAACACGATTCCTTGTCTTTAACTTTCCTAATTGGTAAGTATGGGTGAGAATCGATTCCTTGGGAACACGATTTTTTATTAACAAAAGCATAAGAGTCGCAATAGTATAAAGAGTGGCAGTAAAGATGAAAACATAGAGAAAACCATAAGAGTCAACAATAGACCCTCCAATGGAAGCAGAAACAGACCAAAACATCCCCCAGGCCAATGTTTCGAGAGAATTCCATTTTGCTCGTGATAATGAAGGAACACAATCCATCACTATTGATCTACTAATAGGAGATGATGCATTCATCAATGCATTACGAGAGATAAAGAATATCACAAGTAGGACTACAGAAAAATTGAAAGAGACTGTTTTATTCATATAGAAAGCAAGATTGGCCGTTAATCCCAATAAGCAGACGATTGCAAGCCCTTGGACAAGAAACATTGAACCAATCCTGCCAAAGTTCTTAATTAACCTTTGAGCAACAAGCCCCATAAATCCAGAAACTACATTTGTAGCACCAAAGATGACGAAAGTAAAGAAAGGTTTAAGGTCGTAACCAATTACAGGATCAGCAAAGAGGACAGGAAAAAATGCCACGGTTGCGCCTGCACCAAATCCAATGATGATACCTGAAATAACTATGATTGATGGTACAAATACATCATATGAAAATTCCCGTCTAAAAAGTGTTGATTCTTTGTGAATTTCCTTGCTAGAGGGAATTTCTCTTTCTTTCTCCTCTTTTCTTTCATTTTTTACAACAAGAGCTTTATTATCTGATACTAAAATGAACGCACACCAAGCAACTAAGGAGCTTAGTGCACCAATAAAGATGACTGATTTAAGAACTTCGATTGCCCATGTGTCACCGAGAAAGACAGTTATACCTGCAGCTACAAACGGCCCTGCCGCAGAGGCTGAAAAACTAGCATAATGCATGTTTGCAAAGACTCTACTACGATTTCCGGGTTCGATACTATCAGCGATGAGTGCCTGACCAGCTGGACCTGATAAACCCCAAGCTAAACCCCCTAAACCTTGAGCTAAAAATAAGATATTCAGAGCTAACTGAGGAGTCTCACCCAAAAATGTAGAAAATATTAGTGATAGTTGAGAGAGGACTCCAAATAGTACCGCGGTTCGGATTAAGGTATCTCGTCTGTATTTATCCGCTAAAAACCCCGATGGAAATACAAATATCGTTGAGGCTAGCCCTTGCATAGTGAAAAGAGTCCCTAGAATAAAATTTGTCTGTCCTAGCCCTTGGATGACAAATACCGAGAAAGCGATTTGAATAATACCCATTCCGATGGAAGAACAGATCGTTTGTATATAAGCTAGGCGGATATTCCAATTCATTGGTAAACTACCTATTTTAACCAATTTAATCATTAGCTATTTTTTTCTTTTTTGGGTGTATTTCTTCAAAAAATAAATAATTCTTAATTTAAACTGACTGAAATTATAATATATTTAATGGAGATAAACATTGTGACAAAAGCAATTATTGAAACTAAATACGGGGATATAGTAATTGATTTCTTTGATGAAGTTACAAACACTGTTAAGAATTTTGTATCATTAGCAGAATCAGGATTTTTTGATGGTTTGACTTTTCATAGGTGTATCCCAGATTTTGTAGTTCAAGGAGGATGCCCCCAGGGGACTGGTACAGGTGGCCCAGGTTATTCTATTCCTTGTGAAACTGAAAAGAATACCAAAAACGAACATAAGCACATCCGTGGAGCTCTCTCAATGGCTCATGCGGGTAAAGATACAGGCGGGTCACAATTTTTCCTAGTTAGAGCTCCCCAACCTCATCTTGACGGGAAACACACGGTTTTTGGTAATATTATAGAAGGACTAGAAATTATTGATAAACTTCTTAATGGGGACATAATGAATAAAGTGATAATAAAGGATAAAAGTTCTTTTATTGCAAATCACCAATTAATTAAGATTTAAATAGAGGTGAAATTAGTCTTATTCCTGTAGTAGGAGATGATTCATAGTAACTAGGGCTTCTATTATTCAAATAGAAAATAATTAATAATTGAAGGATCGAATGGGGGTTTTTATTATTCCTGTTTGCAAGAAATGCCATAATTATGTCATGAAATTAGATGAGGACAACCCATGTCCGCATTGTGGTAATATGGAGACGTTAACTGATAGATTGGAAGAGGATTTTAGGCCAGTTATTCCAAAGGACATGCAATTTGACTTTCATAAAGAAATAGGCGATGATACAAATATATACATAGCTCCCACTCCTCAAGAGACATATGGTACTGAAGGAGAATTACCAAAACCTCCTGAAATGCAAGAAACACCAGATCTCGCACCAAAACGAGTTTCCCAGGATATCCCTCTTGAAGATATTTTCCCAATTATTGAGAACGTATCACTTGATCCTGCTTCTCAAAAAGTTTATTTTCAGCTGTCCATTGAATTTCAACTCATATTAAATAAAGCTTCAAATTACCGTCAAGGACTTTTCCGCTGGAACCTATTATTACCTGAAAGATTACAAGAATATGGATTAACAGAAGAAGCATGGCAAAAAATTGCAGCAATGGGGGATGGTGATGAGAAAATTCAGGAACAGTTAAATCGATTACTCAAATCAATTTTAGAATAAAGAAGATTGTAGACCTCTAGAGAACGTCTTCTAGAGAAATCCATTTATTCTTGGATTGTAGTGATATCAATCCCTTTCGTTTCAGGGATTAGTCGTGGGACGAATAACATAGCAAGATAGGCAAATGTACAAGCGAGCATTGCAACAGCTAATGCTTGGGCGTGTCCAAGAGGATTCTCCAGCACCGTCACTGAAGGTTCTAAGGCTTCTGCAACAATCCCAACAAAGAATGCTCCCCATGCTAATCCACGAGCGACTGAGAAAATAAGAGAAGTGGCCGTCGCACGAACTCTTGTAGGAAAGACCTCACTTGACCAAACACCAAAGACGCCATGCATTCCAAATGAAACTGTTAAAATGAGACATCCAATTATAATTAAAGGAGTCAAAATTAATACAAAATTAGAAACAAAGAATAAAGATGCTCCAACAAGACCAATAATTGAACAGCCAATAAATGCATTTCTCCTACCAACACGATCACTTAACCAACCTGTAGTGAATAAAGCAAAAGCAGCAATAACCATCACACCTAACATCACCACCATTGAAAGTGTGCCTGCAGAGTCAACATTCCCATCTGCTTTTTGGAGTTCATAAGTAAATAAATATTCAAAATAGGTAGGTGCCCAATCAGCGAGTGTATGATAAGCAAATTCAGAAAGCCAGAATAATAATGTTAATAAGAGAGTATATTTAAGGTATTTTCCTCTTAATATGTCAAATGTACGGATTCTCTCTGGTTTTACTTCTTCATCGAGTTGTGTGGCTTTTTTATAATCTGACCAGACTTGAGATTCATCTAGAGTAAATTCCAAATAAATTAAAAATGGGATAGGAAAAAGAGCAGAGAGAAAACATATTCGCCATCCATCAAGAGCTAGAGGCCCTAAAATAATTGGATCCATATTCCCAAAAATTAGAGTGATTACAACTGCCCCAATATAACCAGCCACAAAGGTCGCATGAACCAATCCACCGGCAGCTCCTCGTTTTTCTGATGAAAAGGTTTCTGATAGCAAAGAAAAGGAAATCCCCCATGAAACCCCAAGTCCAGATAATAATCTTAGTAAAGCAAATATTTCAAAGGTTGGGGCAATTGCTGAAAGCGAAGTAAATATAGAATCCCATAATACAGAAAGTAATAGGATGTTTTTTCTGCCAAAACGATCAGCAAGTTCACCAAAGAGCATAGCCCCAGGCACTGTCATAACATATTGGGCAGAGAAGACGAATCCTATAGCTATTTTATCTACACCATACGCAGCACTGATTGTTGTGGCAAGTAGACTTACTAATACCAAGGCAAACCCATCGTGGGCCCAACCAATTATCCCAGCAATTAAAACAGGAATTTTACTAGTATTTTTCGATTCGGGCATAAAAAATCACTCTGAAACGATGATAACAATGTTAGAGAAAAGTAGTGATTTAATCAGGTAGAAAGTTAAAAAAACTTTTGTATAATTCAATATTGCAGAATTTGATTTAATACCACATCTTAGGTGATTCTCCTTCATTTATTGTCTATTTTTTCTGAATTTTCCAGTCATCAGTAGCTGCACGAGCCCCCTTTTTAATCGAGTGATTTCATCACTGATCTGTTGAGTTATTGTTATTCTAGCATCCACTACAGAAAGAAGTTCAACGATTTCTCTTTGTTCCGATATAGGAGGAAGTGGGACTTGGATAGTTTTGAAGTCAGTCCTGTTAATTCCTCCCACCACCCCATGAAATCGTTTTTTGATTTGGTTCTGACAATGTGAAGAAAATAATAGATAAAACAAGTAATGATTATCTAGTATATCTTCATTTTTACTTCTAACAATAAAAACATGTTCATTAACTGCTACTTTCTTAAATGGTAAATCTCTTATTAACGCGACTTTACCTGTTGTTGCTCCATCTTTCACTATTAAAATATCATTCATTCGAACTTTCCCTTGCGTTAGACGCTTGTCATATAATTCATCTGGTATAAATTTGATATTATCCCAGATTACGTGTCCAGATTCATTGATGTGCTCTCCTCCGATGCTAGCTACAGTTCCTTCTTTTAGTGCCCCCCCTTTTGCTCTTTTCCCTGTTTCTAAGTCAACAAACTCCCCTAAGTTAATAATATCCCATTTGTCAGATCGAACTCTGCTAAACTTGTTCAAATCTAATTTAATCTTTTGACTAAAGTCTCGCTGTTCCTTCTCTAATCTTCTTAATTTAGAAATCTTTGAAAGAACTTTAACTACATCTTTAGATTCCTCCATAATGTTAGTATCGACATATAACGGTATGTTAAGATTATAGTCAAAATCTTGAATTTTTTCTAATGAAACAACCTGAGAGAATTTATTAGTCGATTCATATTTTTTAAATGTCGTAACAATCTTTTCTATATCATTCTGCCTAAGTAAGTTTTGAGATCGTCCCTCCTTATAATAATTAAAGGCATCAATGAACAAAATTTTTCTTTTTTGGTCAGGGCGCTTACTTTTATTAATCAGTATTATTGCTGCTGGAATTGAAGTTCCATGAAAAAGATTGGGGGGTAAACCCACAATTGCTTCAATTAAATCTTTCTGAATTAACGCTTTTCTTATCTTTTTTTCCGCTCCTCCTCTAAATAAAACTCCATGAGGTAATATAATTCCCATACGACCATCATCACGAAGTGTTGCAAACATATGTTGTAAGAAAGCAAAATCTCCGTAATTTTTTGATGGGGTTCCGAAACGAAAACGATTGTAAGGATCTTTTTGAGCTATTTCAACTCCCCAATTAGATAAAGAAAATGGTGGATTAGCAATCACTATGTCAAAGAGTAAGAGGTTATTCTCTTTCATTAGCTTTGGACTTCGTATTATATCCCCTTTTTCAATAAGTGAATTTACAATCCCATGAAGTAGTAAATTTATTTTGCATATTACCCAAGTGTATATGTTTTTCTCTTGGCCAAATAAGGATAAACTTCGCCAATTCCCACCATTCCCCTTCACATATTCAACACACTGAATCAACATTCCACCAGAGCCTACTGTTGGATCAGCTATGCGCATACCTTCTCTTGGTTGAAGTAATTCTACCAACAGTCGAGCGGCCATATTCGGAGTATAGAACTCACCTCCTTTCTTACCAGCTGATTCTGCGAAATGTGCAATTAAATATTCATATGCTCTCCCTAATATATCAGGATCAGTTAAATCACTATTTCGAAGTCTATATAAGCTAAAATGTTTAATTAAGCGATCCAAAGTTTCCTCGGTCAGACGATCATTTATACTGAAGCCAATTCCAGTCAAAATTCCTTCTAACAACGGGTTATGCTCTTCAATTGCTTTACAGGCTTCTATTATAGAAGATGAATTGAGTGAGCTCCATCGTGCCTCAGGTGGAATATAAACATCATAGTCCATTGGATCTTCAATTACACTAGCTACTCTCTCTGTTTCTTCCTCAAAAACATCATTCAATCTTTTCAAGAACAGTAAACCAAAGATATAGTGTTTATATTCTGATGCGTCGACACTTCCTCGTAGAATGTTTCCAGCTTCCCAGAGATGCTTCTCCAGCTCCTTCTGGGTTAATTTTATTCCCAGATACCGATGTAACTTATCTTGATATTGTTTTTCTGGCATTTAATCAGCCTTTAAGAATAATCTTAATTTATATTTTTTCCTAAAAGGAGTGTTCCTTAAAAACATCAAGTAGAAAAAATGAATTTAATCATTAAAATCTTGATTTGTATTTGTGAGAAGAATAAATATGAATACAATCCAAAAAGGCAAGCAGGAACAGTTTTATCTAGCATCAGTTGACATTCTTCAAGGGATTTCAGTGTTTTATTTCATTGTCTGGCATACAATGTTGTGGTGGGATCATCAACTTGATAATCGATGGCCAAACGTGATATTGACTACAAACATTTTTATGACAACAGCAATGGTGATCCCTCCTTTATTTTTTTTTCTTTATGGATTTAACGTTGTTAATTCTCTGTTGAGAAGAAGCAGCTCAAATTTCGAACGTCGTAATAGTCGAACTCGCTTGTTAAAACGCGCAGTAATCTTCTTTTTGGTTGCAGAATTCTGTGAAGGATCGGCAGGATTAGTGACAAATCCTGAGTATCTACTTAATTATTTTCTCACCTGGGAATTATTTCATTTATTTTCTCTCTCTACAATCTTTCTGTTATTGGTATTTGAGTTGACATGGAAACTAGAGGAAAAAAAAGCCTATAACTATCGGAAAGTGAGTATAAGCGTCTTGGTGTTCTTTCTGGGCGTTATAATAGCGATATTTCTATTCATTCATGACTTTTCAAGTGGTTTGGCAATTGAAAAAATGCATGTAGATTTAACAGTTGACTCGATTCTTAAGCGAACCGTATTCGAATATGGCCAAAACCCAGTTATTCCTTGGCTGTCTTTTCCAATTATTGGAGGAATTATTGCAATCTTTCTTGATTTACCTCATGAACAGAAATCCGCAATATTAAAGAAAGTGAGATTAGTATTATTAAGTGGGGTAGTGCCTCTGGTTATAGGGGCTTTATATTTAGGAATAGAAAAATATATTTCAACTGCAGTGTATTATCCTGCTTCCTCCTCGTTTTTATTCATATCTATTGGCACCATAATACTTTCAACAATGTTCTTAATTCTTTTTCTTGATTTAAATTCACATGGTTCTCATCAAACTGTTATCAAGATAGTCTCCCCTCTTATTCTTATTAGTAAGATTACATTGACAATTTTTATTATTCATAATGTAGTTTATATTATTTCACCAGAAACACCACTCCTAAAAGCATTGATCTCTTCTGAAACAGCTGCCATGATTCTAGGATTCTTTTATTCATTGATTTTCATTCTTATTGCTTTTATCTGGCAGAAGTGGAACTTCAAGTTTAGCTTAGAATGGACAATCTTGAAACTGCAAGAAGCACAATGGCGATGGTGGGGAAAAAATCAGACAAGAACTTAAAAGAAACTTTTAATGGTTCCTGTGATTCTTTTTTTATGTTTTAAAGTTTAAAATCGGTTAATTCATATCTCCAAGATTAAGATTGATGAAGAAATTTTTTTGTTTCACTTCATAACAGGGTGACACACCATCGCGATAATCCTTGAATTTTATTCCGGATTAGATATTATCTGTCCCTTTTTGACAAATTAGCTTCCAAATCTAACAGTTTTCAGTGAATTCCTCAAACAAATCAAATATTGGATGATTTTATATAGTAGTACTCCCATATTCTAGAACGAAGGTATGAACTCTGATATATTGAATAATTCTCACTCTGTTCTCGAGCAACCTATTATAAACGGTCATGAAATGTTGCTATTCGAAGCGGACATCGCTTGGAACGCAATCAAAGGATGGAGTTTGGATCAATATCTCAATCAGAAGAAACTATTAGTCTATGATGATAAAACGATCAATCTATCTTTTATAAAATTCACAGATCAGAAAGAGAGTGGGGATCTATTATTTCATAAAATATTGAATCAATACCCAATAAGTAAGCTTCTTCAATTAATGAATCAAAATCAATTAGAAAAAATAAGGGAAATCCTACGAAACTATATTTGGGAAGCAATAAAGGGAGACGATATTTCCGGCGTTTGTTTTCTATTTAATTTTGAAGAACATATTGTCTCTAACAAACCTGGAGTCATTAATTTTGAAAAAATATTGAAAGAGCTTTTTCAAAATAGGTATGGTTTTCCAATAGATTGCTGCTGTCTATATCCTTCTTCTATTGATATTTTAGATTTTGCAGAGCTGGTTGATCTTCATGACGGTTATCAAATCTTTGATAAATATCAACAACCAAGAGTAAAACATCGTTCATCCCTCATTCAATCAATGACATGGGATACTAATGAAGCATATGAGATTAAGGATTCACTTCCTTTTATTGCTAAGCGAGCTCTATCAAAAAGCAATGCACCATTCTATTTTTTCAAAGGAAATGAAATCATTGGAATGGCTAATGACCTCGTGAGTTTCTATGAACAGTTAACAGAACTTCCATTAGACGTATTTTGTTTTCACTGTTACAGAATGAGTCAATCTAATCTCGCAGGCGAGAGGACGTCACCAAGCCCGAGAAGTGATATTGCCCTATGGATCGAGTATTCACTCGGAGACATGAAACTGGCTCATCAAATCTTTGATACAATAAGTCTCTCGATTGGGGATGGAATAAAAACGTTAGAATCTGCGTCTAAACTTACACAGTCCACAATCAAATCTACTATTTTAGAACAAATAAAATCAAGGATTGATTATCTTTCTTTTGGAGATTTCATATAGATAATTAAGCTTAACTCATTTTCAAGATGTATATGGGATACCACTGGGCGCCATCTTATAATTAAACGTTTTTTTAACAAAATAATAGGATCGCTTGAAAAAACTTAGCCACTTATCCATATGATTTTCTCTATATTGTTTATAACCCAAGAATAAGTAAAAATTCTTTCTCTCATCTTTTGGGGCGATAACTTCGATTCTTTTGACATCAAAAATAACAATTTCTTCAACGACACGCATCAAGGAGCTTCCAATTCTGTTTCTTTGATATTGATTTTTAACTGCTACACTGATAACGAATGCATGATGTTCTTTAATTTGAAAAACAATCCCCCCGAGGATCTCACCATAATCAGCTTTAGCTACTAGACAAAGATGATTCTTTTTCAATCCATGATAGAAATTAGGAATGTCGAACTGCGAAAAAATCTTTGTTAATTCATGAAAATCAGTTTTAGAGCCCAAATTGCGGATTTGATACTTTGGTGGTTTTTTTATCTTTGAAATCTCCCTGTGAATTGTTTTTTACATGTTTAACGAATGATTCTATTAAAAATTTCCTATTTGCTCATTTGAGTAATATTTTATAAAAATCTTAACATACGAAGCAATATTGAAATCCTATTATAAATTTAGGATCTATTAGAAGGTTATATTATGGAATCAAATTATTTTAACAAATCTGGGCGTGAAAATACATTAACCACTTTAAAGCTTGCATATATAGCTGCAAACGAGTTAAATATAACCACCATTGTTGTCGCAAGCACTAAGGGTAGATCAGCCCTCGAAGCTATTAATATTTTTAGTGAATCATTTCGATTAATAATTGTTACTCATCAAGACGGCTTTCAAGATGTTGGTAATGAATTTCCCATAGAAATCAAAGAAGAAATACTTCAAAAACGGTCCACTACTATTTTTCACACTGGAACTCATGCATTTGCGGGATTAGAACGAAGTTTTCGTTTAAAGCATCAAACAATGCTGCCTATTGAAATGCTAGCGATTACATTAAGACGTTGCTTTGGTGAAGGAACTAAGGTAACAATGGAAATGGCGATCATGGTTTCCGACGCAGGCCTTGTGGATACAACTAAAGATATTATATCTGTCGCTGGAACAGGTAGGGGACTTGATACGGCATGGATTATCAGGCCCTCTTATTCGCACAAGCTTTTTAAATTGAAAATGAAGGTGCCGATCTGTAAACCAAAGAATTTTTAGAATAAGCCTTTTTTTCAAACCTAGGCATTTTAATAACTTATACTATTTACAGAAATATGGTTAAGAATTTTGACACACTTCCAATTGGTACTCTCATATGTTGACTCTCTCGATTTCTTAAAACGGATAATGACAATTCATCATAAATTTGTTTATAACAAGTCTGAAAAAATTTTTCAATATATCAATACTTACGGGGATTTTCAATGCAAAATGCAATTTTCTCCTCTTTTTTTCATGAAAAAAGTTGAACAGATAAACTTAAATCAATTGAAGGACGTTCCACCAGAAGTACCTTCCTATTTAATCCTTCTCATCCGAGCAGGCCATGCAGCATTGGGTTTTAGTCAAAATGGCATTCTAATCCATCATAAGATTATAAAAAAGTATATGGTAAGAAAAAAACAGGGAAAAGCTCAATTAATTTATCAGGCTCAACGCGGTAAAGCACGGGGAGGAGCTAAACTCCGTTTAGCTAGAACAAAGGAATTCTTCACAGAAATAAATATTAAACTTAATGATTGGCAAGTTAGTATTAAAGAAGCACAGTGGATCTTGTTTCAAAGTTCTCCTCGGTTATGGAATGGAATATTCAAGACTAATAAAATACTCCCTCCATTTGATAGAAGTGATAAGAGATTGCAGAAAATTGGTTTGAACACATATAAACCGTCATATGAAGAATTACAGAGAATAAATGGTCTTATATTACAGACGACAATAAATGTTTACGCTAAAGAAAGAGTAGAATCCATCGAAGAATTGTTATCTCTATTAACAACAGATCCTTCTGATTAAACACTTCTCAATCATACTGCTGCATCATCATAAGGAGCTGAAAAGTGGCAGCTTCTTTTTGTTTCATAGACGCTAGTATATCTTGTCGTGAATAATCATGAAATCCTTTTCCACTTTTCACCCCTAGATTTCCAGCCTCGATCATCTCTCTCAAGAAGTCAGGAGGAAGTATTGACCGATTTAATGCGGGATAAAGATATGTAAGAACATTTTGAATTGTATCCAACCCCATAAAATCTACCATCTCAAATACCTTCATGATAGGAAGACGTAAACCCAACCCGTACCTTACTGTGGTCTCCAGATCTGAAACATTTATTACATCTTCATCTAATAAGTGCATGACTTCCCTGAATAACGCTGCTTGTAATCTATTATGGACATAACCAGGAATATCTTTCTTAACTAGGACTGGACGTTTATTGACGTTTGAAAGAAGTTCCATAATCGTTTGAACAGTCTGATCCGATGTCTGATGACCTTTAACTACTTCTACAAGGGGCATGAGAAGGGGAGGATTCATAAAATGAGTTCCAATACATAATGTAGGTCGGTTTGTTACTGTTGCGATTTTTGTAACACTTAATCCAGATGAATTGGTTGCTAGGATAGTTGTTGGAGATGTGAGTTTATCTAATTCTTTGAAAACTTTAAGTTTTAAATCAAGCTTTTCTGGAACAGCTTCGATGATAAGGTGGGAGTCCGCAAATGAATTGATATCGGTCTCCAATTGGATCCGATTGCGAGCTATCTCGAGATCAGAAGAACTAAACAAACCAGTACTGCTAACTTTAGTGAAATCAATGTCTATCCGAGACTTCGCTTTCTCCAACTGAGTAGGAGAGATATCATAAACTACAATAGAAAAATCATAAGAGGCTCCAAAAATCGCGAATAACTCTGCAATCGATGGTCCCATAACCCCAGCTCCAACTATGCCAATTTCCTTTATAATGGAAACATCCACTTCTTTCACCAGTGTTCTTCTAAACTTGATAATAAGGATTTCTTCGGACTTCCAAAATAAAATCTTTTACCATTTTTTTAGGGGGAAATTCAGGTTTAAATTCCAAATCTTTGCGAATTAATGTATCATCGCCTTCCATCATTGATAAGAATTTCAGTAGAAAAGATAACTCAACATCTGGTTCATATTCAATTACAGCCTCAGGAATTTCTTGTTGTACTAGATCAGCTAATTCTTTGGCCGAAATCCAAAAGCCATCAAGATTGTATGCCTGTTCGCTAATACTTTCCCGCTCTAAGAAGCTTCCCAAAAGTTTTGTTACATCTTTAATATATAAAATGGGAATTGTTATTTCTGGTTCTACATTACAGACCCCTTTCAGTCCTTGAGCGGGATACTGGATGATATTATTGGCATATATTGTCATACCTGCACCCGTCCTTCCAGGTCCAATGAGGGCGGGGAGTCTAAGAGTAGTAAAGTTAATATTTTTCCGACGATGGTAAAATGTTCCCATTACTTCTGAACATACTTTACCAACGCCATACATGGTTAAGGGTTCACGATATGTCTTTTCAGTAATAGGAAGATCGTCACCTGGGCTGTATATGGCTGCACTGCTCGAATAGAAAACCTTAGAAGAGCCGAAGATGCGTGCACACTCAAGTATGTTGAAAGTACCTTGAATATTAACTTGAAAAGCATTTTCGGTCTTAGACTCGGTAAATGGAGGCATCAAGCTGCCAAAATGAAAGATATTTTCTATCGTTTGATGAGATTCAAAACACAGGTTTAATTCTGGCCTGCTGGATAAATCCCCTTGAATAACTTTTACCCTCGGATTATCTTTCAAGTCTCTTATTCTCTTTTCATTAATGATATAATCATAGAGGATTAGCTCTTCATTTGTTGTCTCTATCAAATAACGAGCTAAAAACGACCCAATAAATCCTGTTCCCCCAGTAATGAGTGTTGTCATGGTAGCATCCACTATTTCATTGCCAAAAGCTTGGATCGTTAGCCGCAGCCGCCCGTTGGTTCAATATATTTATTTCATTGGGATCAATCCGAACATCAACTAATGCTATATGGCCACTTTGACGGGCTCTTTCTATAGCTCCAGAGATGTCTTCGGGCCGGGTGATAAGTTCTCCTTGACCACCAAGACTTTCAGCAAATTTAACATAATCAATTTTCTCATTTAAGTCCGTACCAATTCGACGGCCCCAAGATAATTCTTGGTTGTGAGCAATCATACCCCAAGCAGAATCATTTTCAATAATGATAACGAGAGGAATATCATATCGAACAGCAGTATCTATTTCAGCTCCATTAAAGAGGAAACTTCCATCACCAGTCAGAACCATTATATTTCGGTCAGGTTCCGCAAGCTTAGACCCAATTCCCATAGGCAGTCCAGCACCTAGATGCCCTGCTGGGCCATGTGCCATGTATATTTGACCTGGATAGCTTGACTTCAGGATTAATAACGCCCATACAGTAGTGTCCCCTCCATCCAGAATTAATCTAGTGTTCTCGTCCAAAAATGGTTGAATCTCTTTTGTAAGCCGCTGTGGTTTTATAGGGATATCATTTGAATCAGTAGAATCCATAAGCATGGATTCTAAATCTAAACGGTTTTGCTTCACTAATTTACTCCATTCTCCATGGAGATTATCTCTAATAGTTTCTTTTTTTAAAGCAGATAACAATTCTATAAGAAAAGGTTTAATGGATGAAGTGATTCCAAGTTCAAACGGACGATTCTTACCAATAACTTGAGAATCAGGATCGACCCAAATTACTTTAACATCCCTATTGTATATATTAGGATTGGTTCCAAATCCTTGCATTTCTCCAAAGGTTACTCCTAAAACAAGTATGACATCAGCGTCTCTGAGAAGTATATTCTGGATCGCATTTCCAATCGAGAGAGGATGTAGGCCTGGTATACAGCCCATGCCTAGCTCATCGTGTGCTATGGGAATTGATAAAAATTCTGCTACTCGTAATAAACTCTCGGAAGCATTCCCCCAATAAACGCCGCTTCCTGCAATGATAACTGGCTTTTCTGCTGCTAGAAGAAGCTGGGAAGCTTTTTTAACTAGTAAAGGGTCTGGATATGTCTTTCCATGCACTCGATAAGTCTTTGGCTTACGATTAAAGAAAAAATCCTCATCATTGGGCTCCCAATGAAGCGTCTGAATATCTTGAGGGATATCTAATAATACAGGTCCCATATTCTCTGATGTAGCAACTCGGAATGCTTCTTGAATATATTCTGGTATCCTAGCGGTCTTATGTATCATTTTGGCATATTTCGTAACATTTGTTGCTAGAGGAATCTGATCACTTTCTTGGTTAGCATATTTATCAATGTGACACAGAGCACTATGCCCTGTTAAAGCAACAACTGGGCTTCGGGTATAATACGCTGAAATAAGGGCGGGAAGAAGATTGGCAAAGCCTGGGCCTGCAGTTACTAAACAAACGCCAGGCTTACGGGTGGTTATAGCCCATCCTTCAGCCGCATTACCTGCAGCTTGTTCATGTCGTGTGGTGATGATCTGAATACCTTCTTCGTCAAGAGCTTTGTAAATAGCATTGATATGTCCTCCAGAAATCGAGAACACATATTGAACCCCTTCTTGAGCGAGACTTTTTGCAACCAACGATCCGCCAGAAATAGACAAATTATTGGACATTATAAGACACCTGAGTAATTCTTGGTATGAATCTCTTATTAATTCAGAGTTTACTTACTGGCACTAAAACTTTTAGACATCTTCACATTCATTCGTCTTTCTGATATATAATGACTAATGGTTACAATAATCGTCTAGTTCGAGTCAATTTAAGCACAAATCAAATAACTACTGAACCTCTTCCAAATATTATTGAAACCTTTCTAGGGGGTAAGGGATTGGGCGCATATATTCTCACTAGGGAATTACCACCTGGAATTGATCCCTTAGGACCAGAAAATAAATTAGTTATTGTAACGGGGCCCCTTCAAGGTTCTGTTGTTCCGATTTGTGGACGTTATTCGATTGTAACTAAGTCACCATTAACAGGCCTCTTTTTAGATTCACATATAGGTGGATCTATTGGCCCAGAACTGAAATTTACTGGTTATGATTGCCTAATTATCGAAGGAATTGCTCCAAAACCATGTTATCTATTGATTATCGATGATAATGTTGAAATTAAGGAAGGAGAACATCTAAAGGGGCAATCTGCCTTAGAAAAGGAGATCCAGATCCAAAAAGACTTAGAAACTGATGAAGTTAAGATTATGTCAATCGGGGCAGCAGGAGAAAATATGGTTAAATTTGCTTGTGTAACAAGCGAAAGTTTTCGTAATGCGGGCCGTGGTGGAGTAGGAGCAGTTTTTGGAAGTAAAAACCTTTTAGCTATCGCTATTAAAGGTTCATCGAAAGACATTCCAGTGTCAGATCTTGAAGCTCTGAATGAATTAGCTGCACAACTCCGTAATAGAGTTACACAAGGTCGAACATCTGGTCTTAGAATATATCGCATTGGTACTCCAAACTTAGTTACTGTAGCTTCAAATCGTGATCAGATACCAGTTCGTAATTTCCAAGAGGGAATGCTTGAAAATCCAGCATTACTCGAAGAGGAAGCTATCAATCACTACACAACCAAAACGAAACCTTGTTATCGCTGTCCACTTTCTTGTGCGCACATTTTTAACCAAGAATTCTCATATGCAAAAAAAGATCACATCGTATCAGTCCCAGAATATGAATCTTTAGGGATGTTGGGATCAAATTGCGGAGTCGATTTCGAAACAGTAATCGAAGCTAACTATCTCGCTAATATGTATTCTCTTGACACAATTTCTCTCGGTTCAACTATTGCTTTTTTCATGGAATGCTCTGAAAAAGATGTAGTTCCTAAAAAATACAAATCTGATAAAATTTCCTTTGGTGATAAAGAAGGATTAATAAATTTAATCCATAAGATTGCAAATAGACAAGGTGTGGGTGACATCTTAGCAGAAGGAACAAGGATTGTAGCAGAGATCTTCGAAAAAGAGACAGAAAAATATGCAATCAATGTTAAAGGCTTAGAAATGGCCGCATGGGATCCTCGGGGAAGATTAGCTTTAGGATTAAGTTATGCTACAGCCGCAGTCGGTGCATCTCATTTACGTGGCTGGCCAGTTACAACTAAAATACCCAAAGACGAATTTATAACTTCTGAAGTTGTCGAGACTCTCGTAACCGATCAAGATCTGAAAATTATCAAAGATTCTCTGATTATTTGTCATTTCACTCATTCAATAATTCCTGCTTTGAATTTAGAGGATGGTCAAGCCCTTTATTCTGCAGTTACAGGATCCCAAATTGATGTGCGAAAAATTGCTCAGAATATTTGGAGCTTAACACGATATTTTAACATGAGAGAATTTGAAGAACCCGCAGGAGCCTATGATCAATTACCTTTCCGTTTACTAAACGAAGCCCTTCCATCAGGATCCGCGGAAGGTTCCAAAGCTTTTCAATCAGAAGAAGATTTCAAGAATGGATTAAGAATGTTCTATCAAATAAGACGATGTCAAAATGATGGTGATCTCACCCTAGATGAAAAACAAAGAATTGAAGAGCTCCTCAAGTGATTAATTGTAAGATAATTTTACACGGCTTAAGTAATGATTGAAAAGAAATTAATAATCCAAGGCCGGATTTCGCCAATAAATTTTTCCGTCTCTGGTTCAGTATTTGATTTGAATTCGGTGCTAATTGAACAAAGGAACAACTTGATTGAATCAAATTCCATTCGATCAATGGTAATAAATATCCCTCCCATCTGGCTCATAATTACGAGTTTGTCATGCTTTTTTTCGCTTTCATAAACTTCTTGGCGGATTCCTTCCATTATTTCTAGAAATAATTTGTCTCTCTGTTCTGTTGTTAATTGAGTGGTCCACTCTGCAGCTATAAAACAATTCTCGGTTAAGAGAAAACTTGCTGTAAAACCATGAGTCTCAGAATAAAACGCAAGAGAATCAGAAAGAATTTCACTTAAAGGGGAAACGTCTGCGAAAACTCGTGAAAATAATTTAACCAATTCTTCAACGTCAAAAATGCTTGTTTTTAACATCCTAAAGTTGTACCTATATTTAGTTAATACAGGCCGTATATTATTGAGAATAACATCGATTGAATTATCAAGGTCGGTTTTATCAAGAATTGGGTCGTATTTATGTAGAACTAAGTATATTTTAGGTTTTTCTTTTAAATATTTGAATTTTATTAGTAAATTATTTAGGTATTGGGCTGCCTCACCTGAACGTTCTTCTCTCTGTGTATCTAATACGAAGATTAGTAGCATAGTTCTTGATAGGAATTGCTTTGGATCATCTAGATAGAGTTTGTGAAAACTTGGCTGCCCTCCAAGATCCCACAACGCGATTTTTAATCCAAGAAAATCAAGATGCTCTATTGAAGCTCCTAAAGTGGGAAAGGTGACTGGTGTTGTTTTTTGTGTTTGCAAGGTTTTTATTAAAGAGCTTTTACCTGCAGCACCCAATCCAGCTATGCAGACACGATGTGACGATAAAGGTACTTCAGTACTAGAAGCAAACCTATGGATAATAGAAGCAGAAAGTGTCCATTTTTCTAACAACTTTCGACTTATTCCGATTTCGTCAGCTATTTTAAGATCTAGATTTGCCAGATCAGCTATTGTTTCGATTTTTGCTTTCCGCTTAAGTTTTGCAGCATAATATTTTCCAATACCAATTATTGCTTTTGATGTAAATCCTGAAATCTCTTCACGTTTGTATTCATAAATGGGTTTTTCGAGGTGACTGTCCATTATTAAACTCCTTATTCGATCTGGAATGGCCTTCTTGGCATTACTGGACATATGAAGCCACCTAGTTTTTCTATGACCTTTTCTGGAGTAGCTCCTATATTAAAGGTAGTAATTTCAATATAACTTAGAAAATAGTTGGAGTAAACATAATTAAAGCTTAGAAGCTTATATATTTGTTGTTTGGATTAGACAATCCTTCAAGATAAGGAACTTATGATTACAAACTAGATATCAATAAGTTAGCTAGACGTCGGTACAATGGTTAGTATTAATAGAAGAATCTCTCAAAATCTTATTTACCCACGAGAAATACCCAATTTATTTAATAGTTGGACAAAATCCAAGATACTCATCTCTGCGTTTGAAGCTGCTCCTTCATAAAATCGATATTCGACAAACAACTGGATTGCTTCAATCTGTTTTGGTGTACACATTTTTTCCACAAGCTCCCAATTTACTGAATTTTTACGATCCTCTCTTGCCTCTTTTTCTCGTTTTTAAAATTCTTCCATGTATTCTTCCGCTAATTCCTTTGCAGTTCCCAAATTATTTCAACCTCTGTTTCATTCTGTCTTACAATATCTTTCTGAGGGTAAGTTCCTTGCAATTTATCCAGAGAATTAATGTTTATTATATCAAGTTCAACCAACCTAGTAAAAAAGTAAGTTCCTCGGAATATTTTAACATTCAAATACACCTCAAGGTTTTTTCTTCTACGGAAAAACTCCCCACAAGTTGGATAGACTATATTGTGTCTCGAATCTAAGCCTAAAATCCATCAACTTATTGCTGTACTCTTTGATTGACGAGAAAAGAATATATTAGGTTACACTATTTTACAAAAAAAACTTAAAGGGTAAAGATTAGATATAATGAGATTCTCCTATTTTTTTTTATAGGTTTTCACTAAATTGGCAAAATCAGTTGCCCAATTACGAATTAATTGCCAATTTCGGAAATCATTCACTTTTCCTTCTTGCATTATAATGCCTTCCTTCACAGACTTTGCCAATCTTAAGATGATCTTTTTTTCTAGAAATGAATAATTTGAATTGGATGAAAGATCAAAAATACCTCCAAATGCTTCAGCCATATCAGCTTTCCCACCCGTTCTTTCCATAATCTTTTCCAAGTAATTATTTCGGGCGCCATCATGGGTTTTAGGATTGGCTGCTTCGCCAGAACTGACAAACAAACCTAGAACCTTGTTGTTAAGTGAATTATGATTTTGTTTTAAAAAACTAAAAGCTTCCTTTGTCCAGCGACCCATTTTCACGCCTGAACCAACAAGAATGCCATCAAACTCATCCAGAGAGGGGGTACTTTCCCCATCCTTTAGGTTAAGCATTTCAGTGATAATTTCGTGCTTTTCAAGTTCCTCTGCAATCTCATGAGCAATTTCATCAGTACTTCCAAACCGACTTGCGAATACAATTAATACTGACTTCAATTCTATCACCAACGACCACTTTAGTCCTTTTGAATGATAGCTATCAATTGAAATCTATGAATTTTGCTTTACGAATTTCAATACAGGTAAAAATAGTTCAATCATATGTCTAAGTATAGTGGCGTAATCTCATTAATTTATTTAATTTCTGACCCTTTTTTGCCTATTCTATTTTCTTACCTTTCTTAGTGCAATTACTGTAACAAACACTAACCAAAGAATGGCAAAATTCCAACCAGGGCTCGATTTAGGTAGAGGGAGTGTGATATCGGTAGGACTATTAGGATTAAAAGGATAAATAAGAGGAAAAGGATCTGTGTTCTGTATATCTCCTGCTATGGAATAAGGTTTATCTACGATGTTGTCACCATCAGAATCGGGACTGGTCCATTCGTACCAATAGTTATTAAGGAAAATATTACTAGAACCATTATCAAATGCTTGCGAAATACCATCGAGGTTGTTTGTAATGAAATCATTTCTTTTTATTAAGTTGTCTTCCGAAGGAGGATCTATCCTTATTCCATAATTTGTATTATTATATATTGTATTATTCAATATGCTGATTTCGAGTGAATTTGCTAGAACAACACCTGAACTGTTATTAGAGATGATATTGTCCGAAACATTAATCTTATTTGCGTTTATAGAGATAATAGTCCCCACTAAATACATTTCGTAGTTATATAATCCAAGATAAATTCCAATTTTGTTATTAAAAATGATATTCTCTGATATAACATTGTCACTTCCACGGATACCTATACCCCATTTGCTACCAGATAAAGTATTTTTAGAAAAAGTATTATTATAAGAGCTAACGAAAGAATATTGGGACATGTCATCATTAACCATATCAATAGCTGCAAATAAATGGTCATCAATGCGATTATTGGAAACAAAGTTATTAGATGACATGTATAAATTGATACCATATTGATTATTGTTATTAATGATATTATTATTAATGGTATTATTGGGAGATTGCTTTAGGAAAATCCCACAGATTGATGAACTGAATTGGTCGGTTTTACCGTTATCAGAGATTATGTTATTTGAAATGGTATTATTAGAGGATGAATGCATCCTAATACCACCATATTCATTATTTTCAATAATATTGTTCGAAATAATGTTGTTAGAGGAGAATCGTAAGAAAATTCCCGCTGCAGCATTCCAAATGGTATTGTTAACAATAATTCCATTTGTAACATTCCAGAATACTATTCCTGATCCTTCAATTGCCCATATAGGTTCAGTCATGTGCCCCTCTAATGAATTATATTTCATTTAATATGAAAAATAAATCAGTATTTTCAATCTTTATTGAGACACCAGAAGTATAAATATGGAAACCTTGAATAATATATGGATTTTCTTGGCTGCCACTTCCCTTCCATCCTTCATTTTTAGCTTGAGTTATGAAATCAGTGTTATTTTCAATTGATATTGGTTTATGTGTAATATACTGATTAATTGAACTTGAAGAGAGTTTTCTAAAATTCATTCTTGAAATAGGGGTTAACTGGCACTGAGTCATATTTGATAGAGACGTGGTAGGTTCTTGGTTGTCATCCAGCGAGTGTACTATAATTCCAAATAGTAAAAACGTTGAAAGGAAAAAGTAAGCAATAAGATTTCTGTTCATTCTTTTTCCTCTCTTATTTGGTCCTTTTTTTTTCACACTCTATTTCATTTTTCAACTTATGGATAGTGACGTAATAATAAAAACGCCCTGAGTGAGATAAAGATGGGTAATAAAGAAGTAATACTGACCAACATCGGTATTGGCAGATATAAGTTGATAACTAACTATCTTGGGGATTTATCTCAAGTTATATTTCAGCCAAAGGAGAAGGATTATTCCTGGTTTTTTAGTACAAGTATACGATCGAATTTTTTTCTTTTAGAGCGACTTACGACTTTATTTAGGGGGATTTCGTCGTTGACTATTGCTATTTCCTCAAAATCAAGCTGCTGATACTTCTCTGAAACTTCTTTAGCTGTATTAATTGAATATTTAGTCCGATGAACATCACCAAGGACGAAAATAATCAGTGAACCATCCTTTACCACTCTTTTTAGCTCCTTTCCAACAGTAATCATATCATCTAGATAGTTCTTACTGTCCTGAATTAATTCCTGTCTCAGATCGACTTGTTTCTCCCGGTTTAATCCAAGAAAATAAAGACGTACCCTATTTTGTCCCACATAATCAAGTGTATTGTAATATGGAGGACTACAGATCACTACATCGATAGTGTCATCTCTTAATTCTATCTTACGAGCGTCCCCGAGTATTAATCGGGCATTTGTTTCCAACGGAAACCCTGTTGAATACATTCGCATGATTTTCGCTGCCATCCGTGGAATAACAGCCCTATATTCGGGTTTATCCTTATCAGGACGATATTTTGGATGTGAAACTGGACGTGGTGTCATTGGAATAATACAACCAGTCCAAACGGAAAGATAACCTGGTCGATTCCCATGTAAAATTCCCATTAAACAACTAAGTAAGAAGTATTCTTTTTCATCTCTCAACTTTTTATTTAGAAAAACGATTTCTTTAAGAGTTTTAGGATGAAAGTATGCTTGAATCCAATCTGAAACACCACTTATATCGATTTCTGAAGTGTCAATATTTCTCATTTCTTTTAAATAATTGAGATAATAATCAATCGATTTTCGTTCAAATTTTCCTTTAGCTACCACATATCCGTAGACATTCAAATCAATACCAATAGTAAATCTCTGTAAAAAGTCAGCTTCTAAGGGAACAGTCCCAACACCCATAAAAGGATCTAATATAAGGTCTCCTTTTTTGGAAAAAATCTTTATGAGCCAATGAGCTAAGGAAGGAGTCATTCGACCTTGGTATGGAGATAAGCTATGTAACCAATTTCCCCAATGTTGTCTATCATAGGGATCATCACGCCACCCAACAGTTTTTAGAAGCTTGATTGCATTTTTCAACGTCCTAGAGTAATTATTTGAATAGAATTCATCATTATAGAGTTTCGAATCAAATTTTTTGTTGAATTCCAACTTGAATGACTTTTTTAACTTCCCCCTTAAGAGATCCCTCCATCTGTTTCGATACACTGGATAAGGTTCTTTGTCAATGAAGGGAAATGGATCCTTTACTCCCAGGTGGTCAAATAATGTCATTAATTTCTCCTTACTATTTTAATTCTCCTGTTTTCTATTTAATACAAACAGGAAAAAAGTCTATCTATTGTTTACCTTAAGTTGTTGAATAGGTTGGATAACACTTTTGATTAATTGCTTTATATATTCCTTATTCATTCCACCAATTTTTGCCAGAGTGGATATAGAGGGAATCACCCACTTGGATTCAGCCTCTGCAAGTAATAAACCCTTATTAGAAGTGATTTTTGAAAGAACTGTCACATTTTTTCCCTCATAATCAATGATTTCCCCTTCAACACGAATTTTAGAGTTTGCGCGAACTGGATTTAGGAATCTGGTTTTAATTTCGCGTGTGATCCCAACCTCATAAAGCTGACAAATGATAGTCCACGCAGCCACTTCATCAAGAAGAGCTGCGATGATTCCCCCATGAACCAATCCATCAAATCCACAAAAATTATCAGAAATAATGCATTCTGTAAAACATCCTTCCTCTTCATCCGAGAGATAAAATTTAAGTTTTAAACCGTGATCATTTGACGGAGAACACCCGAAGCAATTAAATTCCCATAAATTTGGAACCTCAAGTCTAGACATACCAAGTTTACTCCTTCTTTGGTGTAAATATTTGATTTATAATTTTAAACAAACCCTTGAAAATGATTGTTAGTGATAACAAAAAAGCGAGAAGGACATCAAAAAGGACAAAAAGATCTCCTTCATGATCATATGTAAGAGAATAATCAAATGGTTTAACAATAACACCAAGTGAAAAATTACTAATTCGTGGAGGAATTGATTGGATTATTGATATCTGGAAATCTAACTGATAACCACGAAGATCTATAGGGTAAAATAGTGGTACAAGCCCTTCTAGATCTAATATAGGATGAGTCATTAAAGCAAAGGATGCTAAGAGCAAATAATTCAAGATCTTTGGGGATTTAGATGAAAGTGTTGGTCGTGAGTTTATATAATACTTTACAATCAAATTGAGTAACAATAAAAGCATCCCCGAGACTAATAACGAATGAAATGGGAAACGTGTTCCAGTCAAGGTCTTATCAATTATATCAGGTAATGT
>JAHQWW010000003.1 GCA_029856365.1 Candidatus Hodarchaeota archaeon | reverse complement strand
TTAATAGTGAAAAATAACAAATTTTTCATTAAAATTTATGTTATATTAATAGGGAATTTACGTTATAGTATATAGAGGTGAGCAAAAAGATGATAAAAAAATCGCTGATATTAACAATGCTTATATGTTAGCTTACAAATTGGGATGTAAAGGACTAACAGTATACCGTTCTGGGTCTCGTACTTACGACGTTTTGTCTAAAAAAGGAACAAACGAAGTAAAAACCAAATCAGATGAGGTTATTCCATCAAAAAAGCCTAGATATAGACCAGATGTTACCCGGGGAGTCACGGAACGGGTTCGTGTGGGTTGTGGTACAAACTTATTTATTACTATCAATGAGGATGAGGAGGGATTAGCCGAACTGTTTTTGTCACTGGGGAAATCTGGTGGTTGTGTTGCATCGCATATCGAGTCAATGGGTCGGCTAATTTCCCTAGCATTACGAAGTAGGATTGAGCCTGAGGAAATTATATTACAGCTTAAATCCATTCGTTGTCCATCTCCTACATTTGGTCAGGACGGCCCAATCTTGTCTTGTGCTGATGCGGTAGCCAAGTCAGTAGAACGTTTTATAAAACGCTATAGTATTAATAATCACAAACATGAGAATGATGAGGTGAGGGAAACAGCTGTAAGTGATTCTAATTCAGGGGGTAATACAATTTACCTATCTCATACTACTTCAGGTTTACGGCCCGAATGTCCTGAATGTGGGAATATTGTAGAGCACGGTGAAGGGTGTATTCTTTGTCGGGTTTGTGGCTATTCCAAATGTGGATAGTTATGGAGAAAAGAGAACTACTCTACATAATTTTGAGTTTAAGTTTGAAACGCCTCATGATTTTTTAATATCTTAAACACGAGAATGAGAAATTAAAGAATCGGATGATAAATGTAGTCTAAAGGTATGATTTGTGTAACGTATTTATTCTAAAAAGAATACTTTTACAAGCCACTAACGAGAAACCAACCTATTTATTTTACAATCCAAAGAAAATATTGACTTTGTCGCCCTAGTAACCGAAATTAAGGAGGGGTTATCACACATCAGTAAGTTATATCAGTACATCTTTTATAATCGAAGGTTAACTAAGCTAAGTGAACCACTAGAGTGTGGACATACTTCTTTAAGAAACCATCTACTCATCATAGCCAATTTAACAGTACAAGACTTGCAATACGGACGATTAAAAGTATTATTGCACGTTTAAAGAGATATCTTGCTGTTACTAGGCAGATGTGGATAGAAGGGTTTGACACCCTAGTGTAAAGAGTGTTTAATTAAGATTTCAGGAAGAAAAGACCCGGAGACTCTTAACATAATGAAATGGAACGAAGAGGAAGCCCCAAAAACCGCGATGGAGACTTTAAATTTGATATCAGGGGTTACTCTTTGGGAAGAGATGGTTCGTGATCGAAGGTTATTCTGTATTGAAAAGTGTCAAAACAACAAAGTAGTTAACATGTTACGTCCTAAGTGCACTGAACGTCGTTATTTGGACGTCCTCCTATTGAAACGTGAGTCTAAAAAGCAAATACCAATGTTTTGTTATTCTCAACGAATAAAAGGGCTTATGAGATCGTTTCAAGAGGGTGAAATGCTGCTTCCTGATGTTTATGTCTATATCGATGACTATTGGAAGATCATTCATGAAAAACAGTCAACAGCTCGTCGTTCAGCTTCAGACCTTCTTAAAAGAACCATAATCAAGGGAAAGGAGGTTTTACCTATGGGGAGTGTGGATCAAATCATTGAAACCCATTTTTTACGAGATCAACTTTTTCTCCTTTGGCCAAAACTGGATTTATGCCTGGTAAATGCTCAAGAGACTAGCATTCACAGCATTAATATGTTTCGTTCTATTGTAGAAACTCTAACGGAGTCTTATGGTCTTGAAGTAGACCTAAATATTGAGGGTAGTTTTATAAGTTTAAAATTTGAGAATCTTACATTAAAAGACTCTGTTTTGGTAGAAGAAGAGCTTCAAAACTCTCCTGCTTTTACAGGTTTTTCGGGAACAGAGATTTGGGCTGAAGTTTCATTGCCATCAGGACTTGAAGAAGAGGAAGTAGAGTTTAAGGTAAAGGATCTACACTTCATTTTTAAAACTGTTTCTAATGTGATAGAGATCATTGAAGAAGAGGAAAGCGATAATAAACTTGCTGATTCTCTAGTAGAGATTTCTCGTGTTATCACAGAGAAGGATCAAGATTCCAAATAGTTATTGTGCTTTTTTCACAGCTCAACCAAAAAAAGACTTCTAACAAAAAGAGATTCAACTGAAGAGATAAATAGTATAAGTTAATTAAATCGGCTTCGGTGTATAAGATAGTCGTTTATTCATGCCTGAAGTTACTAAAAGGAAAAAATATATGTTATTTAAGAGATTAAAGTCAGGTGGTACTAATTTCTTTGAAATGGGGGTATTTATAAACCAGATCTGAGGAGTTGTCATTACCTATTGTTCTCAGTAAGAAAAAAAGATGGATTAGCACGAATAGGAACGATAATGACTAAGCATGGCAAGATATCAACGCCAGTTTTTCTGCCCGTCCTCAATCCAAATCATCAATTAATCCCTCCCAAAGAAATGATAAGATATGGGGCAGAATCTTTTATCACAAATGCGTATTTATTATATAAAGAGCCTGTAAATCGTGAACGAGCATTAAAAGAGGGATTACATAACTATATTGGTTATTCTGGTCCACTTATGACTGATTCAGGGGCATTTCAGTTAATGGAATACGGTGAGGTAACAGTAACCAATAAAGAAATTACACGATTTCAAGAACAAATTGGTACTGATATTGGTGTTTTCTTAGATGTCCCAATAAAAAGAGGAAGCTATGAGGAATCCAAATTAGCTTTGGAAAAGACACTTCTCAGAGCGGATGAGCATATTCACCATCGTAATTTAACAGATTCAATTTTATGGGCTGGTCCGATCCAGGGCGGAGAATATTTAGAGCTTGTTGAGAAATCCTGTGTAGAAATGGCCCAAAAGGACTTCACGGTGCATCCTATAGGATCTGTTGTACCGCTATTAGAGAAATATGATTTCAAGACTGTTGTTCGGATAGCACTCACGGTGAAACAACATTTACCTGTAAATCGTCCGATTCATTTGTTTGGTGTCGGTCATCCTATGTTTTTTGCTGTTGCAGTTTTTCTTGGGATAGATATGTTCGATTCAGCAGCTTATATTCTATATGCTAAAAAAAATCGTTATATCACAGTTTTTGGTACAGAATATCTAGAGAATCTTCAGTATCTCCCCTGTTCATGTGAAGTTTGCCAAGCTTATACTGCTACTGAATTAAAACAACTTGATCAAGAGATTCGAACCAGTTTACTTGCTAAACATAATCTCATTGTCAGTTTGGAAGAAATTCGTAGAATCAAGCAAGCCATCATTGAAGGGCGGTTATATGAACTTGTTTTATCCCGAGTAATGAACCATCCTTCTTTAGCTAAGGTTCTAGATCTTTTATTTGGCTCCACAACCTCCGAATTTATCGAACAATACGAACCAATATCAAAATCCCGATCTCTCCTTATTACACATCCAATTCTTTCTTTTCACCCTATCTTATTACGATATAGGAAACGAATGTTGGAGCGTTTTTATATCTGGAATCAAACTTTAATCATAGGACAAGATTTTCAGAACTTGCACTCTTCAGGCTCGTACCAAGTAATAAGATTATCTCCAATCTTTGGAATAGTTCCTGACGAATTACAGGGGATTTATCCTTTAATTCAACATGAAAGAATTCCAATGTCATTTTCTTCAGAGATATCCAACTTTATATCACAATTTCTTCAAAAGTATAAATCAAAATTCAAACGAGTCAAAATTCATCCTTCATTAGATCTAAATTTCAAAATATTACAAGATATTGATATTTTTGAAAGAACTATAAATAAGAATAAATTGAATGAAACTCATATTGTCAATGCTATAATAGATTATCAATTTGGGGCTGGTACACACACAATTTTGAGTGATCAATCTTTAATTATTGAACGTTCTAGAAAAACTGGAATTATTCGTCGTTTTTCAGATAAATCAGGAGTATTAGGAACATTTCGTGCTTCAGATTTTGTTATTATACCCACAGAAACGTTCGCTCAAAAATTACACCAACATATTCCCCCCCCACGTTTACGAGTGGTAGCAGCAAGTGAATCTATTCCTTATATTGCCAATAACAAAGATTTACTGGCAAGATTTGTACAAGATGTGGATCCTGAAATTTTGTGTGGTGAGGAAGTATTCATTGTTGACAAAAACGACACATTTCTTAATTTTGGCAAAAGTGGCCTTGCTGCCCCAGAGATGATCGCGTTTAATCGTGGAGTGGCCGTTCATGTTCGTCGATAATCTGATAATCTTAAATGTGAAGGGTAGAAATTTCTCCAATTGAAAAAAAACATTTATCAAAACGGATTTACTATATTTATATGAATAAAAGAAAGAAGTGTTAGAGTATTGCCACGGAAGCGATCACGAAAAACATTATTAGAGATTTCCAGCCAACCTGAGCTTTGGATTTTTAGTAATCTTCTAGTTGAAGACTGGGTTACAAACGATGATCTAGAAAAACCTGTTTTTGAGAAAACAGTAAGTATTCCAATTTCTCTCCCAAGTGGCACAGCGATCTTAAAACTCGAGTCTGATGGATTACAGGGTCAAGTAATCTCCATGGCTATAGTCCACGGTTCTGAAATTCAACTATTTCAACTAATCGATCCATCTAGTTTTCCTAAATTTCAACATATAGCATTAAAATACGTCAAAAAGATATATTCCAACAATTTTGATTTTTATAGTTATTTAAAATCGTTTTATTCTGCGAAAATGCGAGAGTTCGGAATAACTGAAGTTCTTGGGCTAGAAACAGATGTAAAGGATCTATCGGATTATGGTGTAAAATCTCGAATTTTACAACGTTTTTCTGATCCCATTCAAGGATATGAGGTGCCTCAATATTGGCGTGTAATTCAGCGTTTGAGAAAGATAACTCCAAAAAATGAACGTGAGCAAAGTTTGATTTTGAATCTACATACGAAAATTTGTGATAGTCTATCAAAGCATGCAGTCATTGAAGGTCTTCGTTGTGCGATCATCGCTTTAAAGCACTACGCTGATCTTTTAGATAGTCTCACATCTGAAACACGAATTAATCCCCCTGAAGAGCACCAGGAACTTGCTGATGGGCTCTATGAATTAGGAAGCTTTCAGGACTCTGCAGTGTTTTATTCTAAGTGTTTATCACAAAAAGCCCTTCTTGATAAGACTGAACATGACCGAATTCTAACAGCTCTAAAAGACTCAATCGAACAATTAGAACCCCAAGATTTCTTAGAGTACGCCCTGTTTGCAGCAAAGATAGCACGAAATCATGTTGATGAATAACGTATTTTTACTTGAATAGCATATATATCAAGTTTTGACCAAGTTAGTTAGAAGTCCAAAACAGGTGTGGGATAAATGGCAAGAAAAGTGTTCTCAAGGACATTAACAGCAAATTAATTTAAGATAAAATGCTTGTTTCTTCACTTCAAATATGAGGTAGACGAGAGATAATATTGAAAAAGATTAAGATTTAATACTTTTGTTCCATAAAAGACCTCCCCGTATCTTCTATTGATTAGCGATCCAAAATAGCGCCCCATACCTTCTATCCAATCGATGATTGGTGGATTATAAGAAGAATGCGCCTTAAATTGTGATTTATAAGCTAATAATGCTTGTTTTTTAATCTCAAAGTGCTTATCAATATCCACGATGAACTGAAGAGGGAGATCTGAAGGAATCAATTCTCGAGCAGTATAGTAGTAAAATGTATTTTCAATTCTCCACGGAGGAAGATTATCAAAGTGATGCTCCCATTTAGATAAACGGCTGTAAAAAATAGCAGCATCAAAAATAAGTTGGCTTTGATAGTGGTCAGGTGATCCTTGAGGAGTCATTCCCAGCATTCCGATTACTATTTTAGGCCTAATTTGACGAAATGTTTTAGCTAAGGTCATCCTAGCATCGATATTATCCATAAGACTGCGATTAGGGAGATTGAGTAATATTCTTTCAACTCCTAATATTTTAGCTGCTTGCAAAGACTCCTCTATCCGAATTTCGGGATTATCATTAAAGGGGGTTGGTTCTCCATCTGTTAAATCAATGATTCCTACTCGATATCCTAATTCAGCAAGTTGAGCTAGGGTTCCACCACATCCAATCTCTGCATCGTCTGGATGAGGAGAAACTGCAATTATATCAAAATCAGACATTCTTTTTCTCCACAAAACTGGAAACTTAAATTGAGAACTGTTTAGCAAATAATAAGATAGTATTATTATGATTATTTGATTAACTTTTCATTAAATTACTTTGATTTCTAACATTGTAGGATGAAGTTGTTAAATAGAATAAAATATATAATAATGATAAAGGAGATATACGTGTTAGCTCAGAGTCAAGTGTTTTTAACACTCTCCAGTATGTTATCAGCTTGAAAGGTTAATATTCTTTGTCGTGGACAATTAACACACACGAGGAAGCTTCATTGAGTCAGGAAGAAGAACTTGTTTTTGAAGAGGCTCAAAAAGGAATTAAAATTGTATTTTGGGGTCCAACGTTAGCTGGAAAAACTACTGCACTCAGTTTATTTCATGCTATCAAGAAGAAAGAGGATCCTGAGAGCGTTTATAACTTTTTGAAACTCGAGGATAAAGCAACTGAACGAACTATTGGTTTCGATCAAGCAACGTTTGGTTTAGGCACAGGACCAGGAACAGGATTTAAATATCATCTTTTTACAACACCAGGCCAAGATCGTTTTAAATCAATGAGAAAAATCGTTGTGAATGGGCTCCACGGACTAATTGTGGTAGTTGATTCAGAGAGTGCTCGCTGGGAGGAGAATAAGGACAGCCTCACTGAACTTTTTCAGATATTGGGTGAGAAGCTCTATAATCGAGAAGTTAAGATGGCCATTATGCTCAATAAAATGGATCTTCCTGCTGAAACACGAATTTCTACTGCAGATGTTGGAAGATTAATGTTAGAAGCTGGTGTTTCTGACAAATTACGGGATACTTTTGCTAGTACTTTTGAAGTCAGTTGTCTAGAAGCATTAGAAGCTTTAAAAGAGGCCTGGGGTAAGGGGGAATGGAATCCCAAACGACGTCCTCAAGCAGTCCAAAGAATCATTCAACCTATTCAAATGGTAATTCGTGATATTCTAGTTTCTGAACTGCGAAAAGGATAATTCATGATTAGTTGTTTGTCTCCTATTCATTAGGAGAAACTGAAATTTAACCCAATAACAACCATTCTCGGCATTAGAGAAGAATTATACCATTCTAAGTCTAGAGCTTTTACGAATAAAATCCTCTTGAAGATTACTGAAATTTGGAGTGCAATATTAAATGAAAAAAACACGATTGAAAGAAATCCAAGAAGGTGCACATAAACTTAGTGAAATTGAAAGATTACGATTGGATTTAAAGCCCAAAGACATCCCTTCACTTCCTCGTGGAAAGGATGCACTTACTCCAACAACTCTAGCTGGATGGCAAACTGAGGGGATCATCCGTGCAATAATTTCAAACCTCCATAACGGTAAAAATTGGGAAAAATTCTTCATCTATGGAGGTAGTGGAAAAGCTATGCGAAATTGGAAAGCTTACTATGATACACTTGAATTACTGAGGACTCTAAAGCCCAATGAGACTCTATTCATGCAATCAGGGGTTCCTTATGGCAAAACAATAACTCACCCCCTTGCGCCTCGTTGTGTTGTTACTAATTCAGTAATTGTCCCAAATTGGGTTCAATCCTTTCAAGAGATGGTCGATGCAGGGCTAACTGTTTATGGTCAAATGACTGCAGGAAGCTGGATTTTTATTGGTTTACAAGGAATTATTCAAGGAACTTATGAAACTGTCGTTGCGGCAATAAAAGCAGCTGAATCTAAAGAACCATTTTCTAAACTTTCATATTTTGAACAGAATCTTGTTGTAACTGCAGGTTTAGGTTTAATGGGAGGAGCTCAGCCCTTAGCTATAAAAATGGCCGGTAAAACTTCTCTAATTGCAGAAATTGATCCTGAAAATCTAGATCGGATATTTCATCAGGGTAGGGACAAAGGAACTCCTTATTTAGACAAAAAAGTGAAATCAATTACAGAGGGGATTCAACTAGCGCGAGAATCTGTGGAAAAAGGTGAACCTACATCGATAGGTATTCTGTGTAATGCTGTGGATCTCTTAAAATATTTAATTGCACAAAACATTACTCCTCATGTCCTTACTGATCAAACTTCAGCTCATGATATGTTAAATGGCTATATTCCAGCTAATATGACTTATTCAGAAGCGATAGAGCTTAGAAAATCAAATCCTAAAGAATATAAGAGACAAGCATTTGAAACAGTAAAACAACATGTACAAACAATGCTGACTTTGCAAGAGAGAGGTGCAGAAACATTTGATTATGGGAATAATATTAGAGCTCAAGCGTATAATGCAGGACTTTCTGATGCTTTTCACTTCTCTGGATTTGTACCTAATTATATCCGTCCTCTATTTTGTGAGGGGAAAGGGCCATTTCGATGGGCAGCTCTCTCAAATGACCCAGAAGATATTCGTGTTACAGATAAATATGCTAAACTATTATTTTACGATGAACCAATGTTAATAAACTGGATAAACCTAGCATCTAAATATATTCCCTTTGAGGGCGGTTTACCTGCGCGGGTATTCTGGACAGGATATAAAGGAAGGGCTGCATTTGGAATGCTTCTGAATAAGCTATATTCTGATGGTTTAATTAAAGCTCCTGTGATAATTGGACGAGATCATCTTGATGGAGGTTCTGTAGCAAGTCCTTATCGAGAAACAGAAGGAATGAAAGATGGTTCTGATGCGATTGGAGACTATCCAGTTTTAAATTTATTAGGAAACTCTCTTTGTGGGGCAACTTGGACCAGCTATCACGGTGGAGGAGGAGTTGGCGTAGGATACTCGCTTCATGCAGGTCAGGTATGTGTTGCTGATGGAACTCCTTTGTCTCAAGAGATGATCTTTCGGGTATTAACCTGGGATCCAATGTCAGCAATTTTACGTCATGCTGCTGCGGGTTACAATAAAGCTTTTCAAGTTGCAAGTGTCAATGAGATTGCTTTACCTGGAAAAACTAACCAGAGACAAATGAATTATAAAAGATTGTATTTGGAACTCATTCAGTTGGTAGAAGAGCGTACCCAGATAAAGCTCTATCCACCTATGGAAACAGTATCACTCGATCTTCTCTAAGCTTTTGAGAACCAAGGGATCAATTGTTCAAAATTATTGGAGCTTTCACTAAACTTCTTCAACATAAAGAAGTATTTTTCAACAATTGATGAATAAGTGCAAGATATAGAAGGATTCTTCCTATGACTTAAAAATAGATTTTTATGACACTATAATATGCCTTTAGCATGAGTTCTAGTATTATAAAAGCAAAATTGAGATTAGAAAAATTAAGTTAAAGTTCTAAAATCTTTTCCATTACTTATAATGTGATAATAATGCACAAATCAATAATCGAATTAAATGGGAATGATCTATCTATCGTGGACCTAGTTGCTGTTGCTCGTGATCATAAAATAGTTGATATTACTGATGAAGCCAAAGAAAGGATTAATCAAGCTGCTAAAATTGTACAAGATATTCTGAATGAAAAACGTATGGTATATGGTGTTACTACTGGATTTGGATATTTACAAAATACAGCTGTTTCACCTCTTGATGCTGAAAAACTGCAAAAGAACTTAGTGCTTAGTCATTCTGCTGGAGTGGGTTCAGAATTCTCTCAGGAGGTGGTAAGAGGTATGATGGTACTCCAAGTCAATAAATTTGCACGAGGTCACTCTGGTATTCGTTTGAAGTTAGTATCCCTATTAATGGATTTCCTGAATAAAAATATCATTCCTGTCGTGCCCTCACGGGGAAGCTTAGGGGCGAGCGGAGACCTAGCTCCATTAGCACATCTCGCGCTGGTTTTAATCGGTAAAGGTTTTGCGAATTATGGGGGAATGCGGATGACAGGGCTCCAAGCTTTAGATAAAGCTAGCTTGTCACCTATAAAACTGATTGCTAAAGAAGGCCTAGCTCTTCTCAATGGAACTCAAGCTATGACCTCGATAGCAGCAATAGCGGTGGTAGATGCAGAGTATCTTGTCAAAATTGCGAATCTAGCAGCTAGCATGAGCATGGAAGTACATCAAGCTAATATTGATGCATTAAACCCATTAATTCACGAGGCGCGTCCACATAAAGGCCAAATACAAACAGCTAAATCAATTCGTGAATATCTAAAAGGAAGCAAGCGAACACGCCAATCTATTGCTTATCAAGACAGTTATTCTCTACGTTGTGTTCCTACAGTTCACGGAGCTACATTGGATACAATTAGATTTGTAAAAAATGTTGTAAATACTGAAATAAACTCCTCAACTGACAATCCTTTAATTTTTTCTCCAGATAACATCCTTAGTGGTGGAAACTTTCATGGGCAGCCCATCGCTTTAGTCATGGATTTCTTAGGTATCTCTATTGCTGAGCTGGGAAATATTTCAGAACGTAGGATAGAGCGGTTATTGAACCCTACTCTCAGTGGTTTACCCGCATTTCTAACCCTTAGGAGTGGAGTGAACTCTGGTTATATGATAGCTCAATATACGGCTGCTTCATTAGTATCCGAAAATAAACACTTGGCATTCCCAGCTTCAATCGATTCGATACCAGTATCTGCCAATCAAGAAGATCATGTGAGTATGGGAACTATCGCAGCGATTCAGGCTCGGAAAATTATTAAGAATGTCCAATATGTTCTCGCTATTGAACTCCTGTGTGCATCACAAGCCATTGACTTGGCTGGAATTCAAGATCAAGTCGCCCCTAAATCTCTAGGAGTATATCAAACAATTCGAAAAGTTGTACCAACTCTCAGTGATGATCGTGAATTGTCACCCGAAATTAATCGATGTGTCGAATTAATCAAAAACAGGAAGCTATAAGCATTCGTGTGTTGTAATAAGAGCAGGATCATTCGCTGCAACTATTCTACCGTTCTTTATTACCGTATTTATCAGACTAGCTGATCCAAACTTGTATGGAATGAATTTACAATTAGGTGCGTTTATTACTACTAAATCAGCTTGTGTCCCTACCTCGATACTTCCTATATTTCTTTGAAGACCAATAGCTGCAGCAGAATTACTAGTTGCAGCAAGTAAGGCTTCTGTAGGTGACATTTGCATGTTGAAACAAGCTAAAGTGATGATTTGGAGCATAGAATGACAAAAACAATTTGGATTCAGATCAGTAGCTAATGCTACCGGGAGATCAAATTCATCAATCATTCGACGAGCAGATGGGTACTCATTTTTCATAAGGGAGAAAGGAGTTCCAGGTAAAAGTACTGGAATGACTCCTGCATCCGCAAGAGCTCTGAATCCGTCATCATCAGTCATCAACAGATGATCAGCCGAAATAGCTCCTACTTCTGCAGCTAGCTGAGCCCCTCCCATTCGTTCTATCTCATCAGCATGAATTTTCGGCCTCAGACCTACTTTTTTTCCTGTTAATAGAATTTCTCGGCTTTCTTGAATAGAAAAAACACCTTTTTCGCAGAAAACATCAATAAATGTAGCCAAATGATTTTTTGAGATTATAGGAATGACCTCTTCTATCATTAAATTAACATATTTTTCCCTTTGATTAGAATACTCGGGTGGCAGAGCATGAGCGCCTAAATATGTTGGAATCACTGTACTATAACACTTTTGATTTAATTCTCTTAAAGCTTTTAATTGTTTGATCTCGGTTTCCATATCGAGACCATAACCACTTTTTGCCTCGATAGTGGTAGTTCCGTGTTTAAGCATAATCTCTGCATTTTCTTTACCTCTCTCAACTAATTCTTCTAGATTAGCTTTTCGTGTTGCTTTAACTGTTCTCATGATTCCCCCGCCTTGTTTAAGGATTTCAAGATAAGATAATCCTCGCAACTTCATTTCTAATTCATCTTCACGATTTCCTGCAAAAGAAACATGTGTGTGAGAATCAACTAAACCTGGAATTACTGTTTTCTCAGTTACATCCAACAAAGTAAATGGTTCAGGTATGGGACTATTAGAGTTAGAAACAGGATAATCAAGAATATCAGTGATTTTCCCATTTTGGATAATAAGAGATCCATTGTTGATTAATATCAAATCCTGGTCGCTCATTCTTAAGGAGGAAGTAGAACTTTTAGATTTAAGTGTTACAATTTCACTTGCATTTGAAAGTATCAAAGAATTATTTGTTGTTTGCATAAGAATTCCTTCCTTGTAGGAAAGGTTATCTTCTAGAGGTCTTCATATCCTTTATGCTTGTATGCTTAATTTTATTGTATTAAAATTTTTTAATAATAATCTTAATGATGGTAATGATTGAACATAAAACCTAATGATCGACACAAAAACACATAATCATTTAATGTTTAATAAAAACTTGATTGATCATTGGAACAATTTAAAAGAGAAAATCTCGGTGTGTAATATAGAATAAAGAGTTCTAAAAGATGATTATGCACTTACTTATCAAAGAATATCCTTGAAAGAATAAGTTAAATTAATTTAAATTTAAAGAACAATGAAAATCTCAAATAAAGGTGTTACATCATAACTACATGATTAAATTTGTTAATTTCCAGAATAAGCGAGCTGGAGGAAAAAGAATGTCTGTTATTACAAAAAAATTAGGAAAATGGTTAAAAAAAACTGAAGAACCCAGCGAGAAAGAGCTCATTGTAGGTTTCATCGACGATCTTGAGTCTGTTTTGGAATCTATGGAAGAAATGGCGGATGATATCTCTAAAGGTTATTCTAACCAAGTTATTCAGAAACGATCAATTTCTTCAAAGGTTTTATCATCAATGCCTAAGTTCATACAACCAAAACGCGTGCGTAAGCAAAATGAAAAAGTAGGCGAGATAAGAGAAACGAAACGAAAGATGCACCTATTGCGAGGAACATTGGCTAATATAAGCGAATCGATAGAATCAATGGATTTACAAGCCGCTCCATCTGCAAGTGATGAAATGGGAAACCGTATATATGAGTTAGCTTACCCTGGTGAAGTGATCACATCCCAAAATGTAGGCACCTTAGAAGAACGGCTTCAAATTCTAGAGAATTCATTTCTAACATCAATGGATCAAATGAATGCTCAAATGAATCAAATTTCTCAAAGTCTGACTACCTTAACACAAAGACTTGACGAACAAGGTGTCAAAATCGATAAGATTGACGAGAAAATTACAGAGGTTGACAGTAAACTACAAAAAGTTCAATCTACGTTAGGAAAAATTTCTAGAAAGTTAACTCAGAACAGGACATTATTAGCCTTATTAGCAGGGTCAGTAATTGCCTTAGTCATCGTAATTGTTATTCTTTGAAACAGTTAAATTGAAGGTGTAACGTATTAAAGAAACATTAGAAAAAGAATTTATAATCATAATATTGAAAAGTGATATAAGTGGAACAGTGACTAGAAAGTTATGAGGATTTAGGTGAAAGCTGTATGGTACAAAGAGACGAAATCCACCGCGAGCTGACTCGTCTATTGAAAAGTGATACTTCTATTAAGGTCACTCTATTGGGTGATAGAACTGGATTGACCATAGCTAGAGCTTCTAGGCTATTAGTTTCAGAAACAATGGGAGCCTTTGATCTCGAAAGTATTGGAGCAATTGCCTCTGCTGTATTTTGTGGAGCTGCGGAACAAGGGAGTGCTCTTACATTAGGAGAGCTAGGAATAATGCTTGCCGAATTTAATGATGGCAAAATTCTCACCGCACAAAGCGGTGAGCGAGGTATTTTAGTTGTTGTGGCCGAACCAGATGCTCAACTTGGATTAATTCGTGTCAAGATGAAGGAATCCTCTGAAGCTTTGTCTTCTCTGATGGATAAGATAACAGAACCTTCTGCTGTCAAAATAAAGAAACCAGAATCTCAATCAATCATGGCAGCACTTAAAGAATTAGAAAATTTTTAACTAGTTCGTTCTCTATCCTTTATTCTGATATCTTAGGTATTTCAGTAATTAATAATTGAAAGAGTCAAGAATTATTTATCCTTGCGTTAAGGTGTTGTCTTTGTCTTTTTCTCAACTCAATAATATTATTCTTAAATTGACAGATAAAACCACAGTCAAAGTCCTTAATGTACTTCTAGAACATAAAGAAATAATTGACGAAGAGATGGTAAATATTCTTAATGAAGAGATAGAACAGTTACAAGAAGATCTGAATGGGGATGAGGAAAAAATAATTTCACGTATTGCTTTGAAAGAAGTTAGAAAATCGTTGTATAAATTGAATGAACGATCTTTAGCTCGTTATCGACGTGTTCGAGATAAAGAAACTGGTTATTTTGTGTATTATTGGAGTCCTATTTTTGAAAGAATCCTCGATCTTATTGTAAGCCGACGAAAGCTCTCAATAAAAAAATTAAGACAACGTTTGGATTACGAACAAAGAAACCTATTATATGTTTGTGCTGAAGGACATACACCTGTTACTTTCTCTGATGCGTTTGAACTCGGATTTATCTGTTCTACATGTGGAGAGGAGTTATCACAGAAAGACAATGAAAACACTATTAAGTTCTTAAAGCAGAAAATTAAAGAATTAGATGAAGAACTTAAAACTGGACTAGAAGAGCTTGATGATTTAGCTGAACTTATGGAAAAGTCAATTCCGAAAAAATAATTTTCTTCTATTCTTTTTATAATTGAGAATTATTTTCAAACCCTTATATCCTTTGATATGAGATAAACTGATAAGATGCTATTATATATAAGTCAGAAAGCTCTTTTAACAGTAAATTCAGCAATCTTTTCCAAAATGATGCGGATTTTTTCATTCTTGAATTTAACATTTGATAAAATCATTTTTGCTTCATCAACCCATCTTTCAGCTTCTTTTATCACGGTTTCTTTTGCATTAGATTTCTCTATCAAGGGGAGACAATTACTAATTCGATCATCATCTGAAAGTATAGAATCTCTTAGGCTTTTTTTGAGTTGTTTTGCATTATCTTCTTTAAGCGCTCTTAATGCTTGTAATATAACAAAATTTCCAAGTTTCTGTTCAATAATATCCTTATAAATTTCTTTTCCAAACTTATCCGAAACAGTAAAAATATCCAGATAGTCATCAGTTATTTGAAAAGCAATACCTGTTGTCCAACCAAATTTTTCAGCAACCTCCTGTTCATCAAGAGAGGCTCCTCCAACGAGAGCACCCAGTTTACAAGCAGCAGAGAGGAGTGAAGCTGTTTTTCCTGATATCATTCTCTGATAATCCTCAAGTGTAATTGTACGATAACGATTTGCTTGGAAGTATTCGTGGGTTCTATCATCTTTTTGTTCGAAAAGGATATCTAATCGTTCTCCTTCTGTTAACTTCCTAATTGTTTCCGAGTAAATATTGATTGCATCAGTTGCATACTTTCCAGTTGCTTTCGAAGCCTCATAAACACTCTCACGATGAATTATTCCCGATAGAATCGCGAATTCGTCTCCATATTTAGCTCTCACAGAAGGATAACCACGTCGAACCTCACCACGGTCAATGATATCATCTAGAATCAGTGAATAATTGTGAATAAGTTCAATTCCTGCTGCAGCAGCTAAAACCTCTGGATCATTTGGAGATGCTCCAAATGCTTGAGCAAAAATAATAGTCAGTGCTGGTCGCAATCTTTTTCCTCCTGTTTTTGTCTGCCACATTATTAAATCCTGAAATTCTTGATCAATTCCCTTTAAGAGAAAATCTTGCATTTTCGGCTCCACGGACTTACCTAGTTCACTTAAACGGGTGAGTACTTCGTTGAAGGATAAATCAGTCATTTTTAAAACTCCAAAGATGGGGATAGGATGATAAATAGTTATTTTTATCTTTTTTTTAAAAAATCCCTATATTTATTGTTTAAAATCATTAATAATTATTCTTTAGTTTTTTCGCACAACAGTTAAAATATAAGATTTGGAGAATTAGGGGAAATTGTTTGTAAGATCCAAGTTGTTGCTTGTTCTAAAGAGTCAAAAATAGCAGTAGGATGGCAATACTGCTCGAATATTCTCCTGTTCACTAATCCTGTAGTCATAGCAATAGTAATTGTTCCTGCATTGTTTCCTGCTATCACGTCAACAGGCATGTCTCCAATATAAACCCCTTTTGAAGGATGAATAGAGCACATTTCACACGCTAATAAAACTCCCTCTGGATCTGGTTTCGCTCGCTTAACATCGTTCCTTGAAATTAATCCCTTTGGATTAAAAAAGTGATTAATCTCGTGTTTAACTAAAGTTTCCATTAATTGCCTTCGAGAAGCCATTGTATATACACCAAGGTGAAATCCAGCCTCTTGAAGGCGTAATAATGTTTTTTTCACATCTGCGAACAATGGCGCTGAATAGTAAACCTTTCTCGCTTTTGAAACACAATTAAATGAAAATCCGATTGTTTTGAGTCTAGAAAGTCCAGATTTTCTACCAATCTTCCAAAATAAGCTGATAACAAGTCGTAATCCTTGTCCAGATGGGGCTGTTTTATAATCTTCTATTAATTCAGTGCCAACTTTCTTTAGACTCTCTATTGAAATCCTAAGATTTCTCTGTTCAAGATTGCTGACAACTAAATCATAGAAACTTCTCATTGAATCTATTAACGTACCATCCAGATCAAAAATAACTCCTAAGGCATTAGATGTCATTGCGATACCACTAAGAAAGAAATAAATATTATTTATAAGTCATATTTATACAGTTTTCGTGTAAATATCATTCTATTTGTTTTGAGAATTGAAAATTTCAGTCTTGCGATAAAATCTCTTTATAATCATTTAAACAAGCTTTAAGCAGAACAAATTGCATTACAGTAATCCAATTTATTCATGATTTCAATTATTTTATTAGAAGTGCTTATTAGACCCAATCAAAGATATTTTAAATTAGGTATTTTTTCCTTATCATACTGGTTAACGGGTTTTTCTGCTATTGTTCTCATAAAAATACCAATAACTGTTTATTTAATTCCTAATGGTGTATTATATATGGCCAAGGCCTTTGAAGCTCAAGACCTTAGGACTCTGAAAGATGAAATAATACAACTTCGTAACCAAAAATCCCATTTACTCAGCCAGCTTCGAAAACTAGAGCGAGAACGGAATCAATGTCGTAATGAAAGGGACGAACTTAATAAGGTAGCTTCAGAAAACTTTGTTCAAGTGAGGGAACTAAAAGATTTACGGGACAAAAACAATCAATCTATCCAAGAATTGAAAATGGTTCGACGTAGTGTTCTTGAGGAAATGAAAGGTTTGATTAAAAACGCTCAGTCACTACAAGAAGAGATTAAATCAATGGATATTGATGAAAAAGAAATTAAACACTCTAAAAGTATTCGTAAACGGATTGATAGATTAGATTGGAAAATTCAAACAACACCATCTATGGGAGTAGCTGAAGAAAGACAGTTAACAGAGCAAGTTAACAGTTTAATGGAACAGTTAGGTGAAATATCTGTTTCAGAAGAGAAACTACAAGCTCGAAAAGAGCTAAATCGTGAAATAAACAATCTTCGTGGATTTCTCGATCATAGCTGGAAAGATTTCTCTGAACTAGTAGAAAAATCACAAAAGTCACATCAGCAATTAACTGAACTGTACGAAGCAGGAAAAAGAGCGAAAGATGAAGCTGATCGTAGACATAAGGAATTCTTGGAAAAAGTAGATGAAATACGGGTACTACGTGACGAGTTTCGTACATTGAATAAGACTCTTAGGGAAAAATCGAGTATTCTAAGAGAACAAAGCCGTATTCAAAAGGAACGAGTTCAAATTGAGCGTGATAGAGTTACTGCTGAAATACTTGAAGCACAAAGCGCGAAAATACGTGAGAAGTTAAGTCACACAAAAAAGAAAACTCTTTCTATTGAAGAAATGAGAATCATGATGACACAGAATCCTGATTTTCTTGAATCAAGTCCTGATAGAGAGGAAGAGGAGTAACCTGAAATTTACTCATCAGTCAAGCTAACTAGTCAGCTTGTCTGCTAATAAGCTTTAAAATTGATTAGTAATTGTTGCTTCCACGGACAAAATGAATTAATCGTAAGGGAGATTAACTTCCTGTGGATGAAAAAGAATTTTTTGAATTGATTGGTAACGAAACACGTCGAAATATCTTAAGATCTATTGCACATGAGCCGAAATATCTTTTTCAGCTTTCACAGGAATTGGAGAAAACACAACAATCTCTTCAAAGACATCTCAACTGCCTAATGGATAAAGGTTGGATTATTCGTGAATCAGTTGAGGGACCTTTTGGTCCTTCTAGAAAAATATATCGAATAGCGAAAAATCTTTCTGTTAGGATCACCTTAAGTCAACACTCTTTTGATTTTGACGTTTTCGAGATATCAATCGGAGAATCGAATACGAAACAAATATTTCCCTTAAAGCATGTCGAGTCCTTAAGCAAAGATTTATCGTTAAGTGTATTGGAAGCTTTAGAAAAAAGAGATGCCAATTTTGATGAAAAAATAAGCAGATTAAATGCTGTACTTGATCAACTCGGTTCTATTGAGACGTTTCTGCTAAGCAGGAAGCTCTCTATTACTGGGGAATTAAATGAAACGATTTCAATGAAACTTGAAGGTGACGCACACCGTAAAGATAGAGAACTAGCCTATGCTATTTTCTCAAGTTCAGCTCCTATAACTATTGATTTAATCCAAAAAGAGATTGAAACTGAGCGACCTGAACTTTTAGCGTCACTACGGAGATTACATGAAAAAAATTTACTACCAGAGAAAGGAATTCACTTAATGAACAAGCTAGAATCAGCATTGAGTGTAAAACCAGAATGAGGTATTTGCAATGAGCCAAAAGAAACCTAATAATCATGAGAGCGAAGAGGAAATTGTTGATATTGATTATCAAATCGAAACAACAGATGATAAGACTCCTTCTGAAGTTGAGGACAAGAAAGAATCAGTCTCAGGACTAACGGAGGGAGCCACTAATAGAGAACTATTAGATGAATTGAAACGCGTTTACAATCAACTTGAAGAGAAGGATGAGCTTTATAATAAAGCTCATGAGAAATATCTTCGTGCATTAGCGGATTACGAGAATTTAGAGAAACGGACACGAACAGAACGAGCTAGAATTGTGAAACAAGCTAATGAAAGGCTTTTACTTAAGCTTGTCGATCTTGCTGACAGCTTTGAAAAAGCTGAAAGTGAAATATCCACTAATAAGTCAACAACGCACGAATCAATACTTGACGGTTTTCAAGCTGTTCATAACCAGTTTAAGACGATTTTAAAGAACGAAGGAATCGAGAGAATTCCAGCTATTGGGGAGAAGTTTGATCCAAACTTCCATGAAGTTGTTTTTGTGAAACCTGATTCTGAGACTGAAGAGAATATTATTCTAGAGGAAGCTCAAATTGGATATCTGTTGAATTCAAAAGTATTACGTCCAACAAAAGTTGTAGTAGCTAAAACAAAGACAGGTGAGAAATAAAATGGCAAAACCAATTGGTATAGATTTAGGAACGACTTTTTCTGCTATTGCCACTATAGAAGGCGGAAAAGCGAAAATTATTCCAAATGCGGAAGGTCAGAGAATCACTCCTTCGGTAGTTACGATTACAAAGGAAGGAGAACGAGTCGTAGGACTTTTGGCTAAAAGACAGGCCGTATCAAATCCTGAACGCACGATTAGATCCATAAAGAGAGAAATGGGTACTATATATACTGTTACTATTGATGGAAAAGAGTATAAACCACCAGAGATCAGTGCAATGATTCTTCAGAAACTTAAACGAGATGCTGAAGCATACTTAGGAGAATCCATTAAACAGGCTGTTATCACAGTTCCAGCTTATTTTTCTGACTCACAGAGGCAAGCTACCAAAGATGCTGGACGAATTGCAGGAATGGAGGTACTTCGTATTATCAATGAGCCAACAAGTGCCTCATTGGCTTATGGAATTGATAAAGAGGAAGAACAAACTGTTTTGGTCTTCGATTTAGGAGGAGGCACATTTGATGTCTCGATTTTGGAGTTATCAGAAGGTGTTTTCGAGGTAAAGGCTACTTCGGGCAATAATCGCCTAGGAGGGGATGATTTTGATCAAAGAATAATGGATTGGATGGTTGAAGAATTCAAGAATCAAACCGGATTAGATCTCTCAAAAGATCCAATGGCATTGCAGCGTTTAAAGGATGCAGCTGAGCAAGCCAAGATTGAACTATCACAAAAAACATCTGCTGATATTAACTTACCATATATTTATGCTGATAATACTGGCCCAAAGCATCTAAACCTTACATTATCACGTTCTAAATTCGAGATAATGATAGCTGATCTAATCGAGGCTGCTATGGGGCCTACTCACCAAGCAATGCAGGACGCGAAACTACAACCTTCCGATATTGATAAAATCCTACTTGTTGGTGGTTCAACTAGAGTACCTGCTGTTCAATCTGCGTTAAAAACCTACTATAAAAAAGAGTTAACTAAAGAAATCAATCCTGATGAGTGTGTTGCTTTAGGTGCTGCTATTCAGGCTGGAATCTTAATGGGAGACGTGAAGGATGTGTTGCTACTTGATGTAACTCCTCTTTCACTTGGTATAGAGACATTAGGCGGAGTCTTTACAAGATTAATTGAAAGAAATACTACTATTCCCACTAAAAAAAGTCAAATATTCTCTACAGCAGCAGATAATCAACCATCTGTCGAAGTTCACGTATTACAAGGTGAGCGTAAAATGGCATCAAATAACATAACTTTAGGTAGGTTTCAACTTGTTGGTATTCCTCCTGCTCCCCGAGGAGTTCCACAAATAGAAGTAACTTTTGATATCGATGCAAACGGGATTGTCAACGTCTCTGCAAAGGATCTTGGGACTGGAAACGAACAAAAAATTACTATAAAGAGTGAAAGCGGGCTCACCAAGAAGGATTTTGAACGGATGGTTCATGAGGCAGCTAATTACGAAGAAGAAGATGAGAAGCGCCTTGAAGAAGCAGAGACTCGGAATAAAGCAGATTCATTAGTTTATCAATCAGAGAAACTCATAAAAGATTTAGGAGCCCAAGTTGATACTAATTTACGTTCAAGAGCTGAAAACCAGATTGAAGTCGTGAAAAAAGCGTTGACAGGAAGTAATGTCTCTGAAATTAAAAAAGAAAGTGAGGAACTAGAAAGAATTACTCACGAACTCGCTCAAAAACTATATGCACAACAAACAGCTCAACAGGCTCAGACCCAAGCTCAGCAGGCGGGTGCGTCTGGTTTTCAAGGCGCCCCAAGTGGAGCCGATGACTCTGAAGTTGTTGATGTTGATTATGAAATAGTAGACGATGATTAAATAAAGATTTCAAAAATTAGAAATCCAAGCTAGGTGAAAGTGCTGAGCGAGAAGATTAGAAGAGATTATTACGAAGTCTTGGGAGTTTCTAGAGATGCTGATTTAAAAACAATAAAGAAGGCATTTCGTAATCTCGCTAGGAAATATCATCCTGACATGAAACCTGATGATCCAAATGCTGAAGAAAAATTTAAAGAAGTAGCTGAAGCGTTTGAAGTTCTTTCAGATAACGACAAACGTGCTACTTATGATCGTTTTGGTCATGAAGGATTGTCAGGAACCCCATTTAGAGATTTCTCTGGGATTAGTTTTGATGATCTCTTTGGTGGCTTTGGAATCTTCGATGATTTATTCAGTGCCTTTGGTGGGGGTTCCCGTGCCCGAACATCACGTCCTAGAGCAAGACGAGGACAGGATGTGCGTTTAAATCTGGAAATATCCTTTGATGAAGCAATGAAAGGATTAAAAAAGAAAATAAAAGTTCCTAATTGGGCACAGTGTCCAACTTGCCATGGTATGAAAGTAAAAGAAGGAAAATCATTGAAAAATTGTGACACATGTCAAGGAACTGGAGAAATCCGTAGGATTCAACGTTCCGCGTTTGGTCAAATTGTTAATATATCTACGTGCCCAACATGTCACGGAGAGGGCAAAAGTCTTCCCAAAGGTGCAGAATGTAATACGTGTAATGGTATTGGAAAGGTAAAGCAATTTCGAAATGTCAATGCTGAAATTCCTGCAGGTGTAGATAGCGGTATGCGAGTCGTTATTCAGGGAGAAGGCCGGCCAGGAGAACTAGGAGGACCATCAGGAGATCTATACCTCGTTGTTTCAGTAGAAGAACATCCTTTTTTCCATAGAAATGGCTCTGATATTCTTATAGAATATCCCATCAGTTTTATTGATGCTATTCTAGGTACAAAGGTTGAAGTTCCCACTATAGATGGGAAAGAAACAATTAAAATAGATCCAGGAACAGAACATGGAAAGATCATAACACTTCGTAATAAAGGTGCTCCATATCCAAATAGCTCCCAGAAAGGAGATATGCACATAGGAATTATCGTGAAATTTCCCAAGAAGCTGAATAAAACATCTAAAAAAGTTTTATATGAACTTGAGAAGTTAATAGACAAGGATTATGTTTTTGAGGACAATGATGAGCTGTTAAAAACTCTTTCTTCTTTGAAATAAATGTATTTACTCATTTAGAGGATCAAATCGTCGCAACCGTGACAGATTTCTTGAGCGAAATATCTCAATTGGGGTTTTTACTAGGATTCTCCATTTTAAAAAACAGGAGCAGATTGTAGAAAGATCATCAGGTATCTTTTTCTTATTAATAATCTTGTCAACAAGGTCAATGACGGTTTTATCGCATTTCCCGCAATTATGAGTTCCTCGGTGCTTTCCTCCTGCAGTCGGTTCGCAAATTATCTCGACATTTGGATACTTTTTTCGAATTGTTTTTACAATATATAACACAGACCATATCCAAGGAGGTTGATAACGGTCTTGTTTGTGTAAATGGTTGACTAGTGTTCCTTTTTGGATATTACAGGGATTGAATGAAATAACATCAGTTCCAAATTCCACTGTGTCACAAGCTGTCTTTATTGCATCAATTATTGCCTCTACCTCAGTTAAAAAGGGAGGTTTTATTAGAATATAACTTTTAATCCGAATACCCAGTGTTCGAGTTATTTGTACGCTTCTCTGATAATCTTCAACAGAAAATCCTTTATTCCAACAGTCTCTTATGATAGCGTTATTTGAGCTTTCAATCCCCACGCCAATTTCTAGTTTAATGGGTTCTAGCATTTCTTTTACTTTTTTGATAGCTTTTTGATTATTTATGAGATATTCTGGCCTACTTTCAACACTTAATTTAAGAATTCCATTTGTTTTCCTAATTAGATCAATAATTTGTGATCGTAATCTCTGTGGAACGTCATTTTCGTCAAAAAAACTCCCTGAATTATACAACTTATATTCAATGGGCTTACTAGAGTCGACCTGACTCAAGGAAAGATTAATTTCCTCAAGAATTTTTTGGGTCGGAATAACTTGATCATAAGAGGAATCGTTTACATAACCACAAACGGAACATCCTCCACTATCTGAAAAAGCCCAACTACATCCTCTTGTTGGGATTACCATAGTTATTACAATACTTTTTCTTGTTTCAGTTTTAGTACTCCATAATTTTGGTTGAAAATCTGGAGGTCGTTTACTTAAGTATTCTTGACGTAAATTAAAAACCGTTGAAGCTAAAAGCTGGTTTCTTTCTTGAGGCATCTTAATTCACCTTTTGCCGAATAGTAACCCCTTTTCCCCTTTTCATTTCAACTAAAAGTTTTCCTGGTAAATGTGCAATACCAACAGCTAATAATTCCCCATTTCTATCTGTAATAAGAACTTCATCATTTTGACGTATCTCTGGATCTGCCATGATTATAGCTTTTGAGAATATTGTAGAACCAATGATCTTCTGACCGTCAAATGTCACTAAGTTACAACTGTAATCTAATAACAGTTTTCCTGCAGTAAGGGATAAGGTGAGATAACCTGTTTCTGGACGAAATGTGAGTAGATGTTTGTTATTAAGCTGAACTCTGATACCAAGTTCTTTTCGACCGTAAATTTTGACATGATCAGGAATAAGAACTTGTCCAATCCCTTTTCCGAATTGAAAATCAGCAATTGCTCTTAGGAACATGAGTCGATTAGGGATTTTAGGCTTATAGGAAATGTTTAGCCAAATCTCTTGGAGAATTGCTGAAAATTCTTTGAGAGCTTCTTTTGAATATAATGATGTTGTATCTTGAGTTATGAGGTATATCGAACGATTATGTAGTTTACACACTTTTTTCAATATATCACGTTCAATTCCTTTAACATATCCCACAAGCGGAATAGAAGGTTTGATTTTACTTAAAAAATATACGAGATCTTCTTCAAGATGTTTTTTCTCAATTTGACTCCATTCTCCTATAACTGGAATATCATAATGGGCTGCTGGAAAAGAGTACTCAAGTTCTCGCGGTACAACACCTAAAGGGCTTGTTAGAATTACTTCTCCAACTGAAAATCGTTTTTTCTTCAAATTTTGACGAATTACTTTTGAAAAAATATTATGTGATTTTGATTTTGAATATGGCTTTTTAGCGGAGCAAGGGAGGAAAATGATCCCAGTAGTGTGAGAGGGAGGAAAATAACGAGTTTGTACTCGTTCACGAAAGCGTGTCACTTCTGGACGGGTAAAATCAGTTTCATCAGTGCAGTAGAGGGTTCGAGACCCATAAATCGGGGTTCCTTCTTCAAGTGGGATCTGTTTATCACTAATTCTTAATAATGTCTTTAAAGAAGGATAGGAATTCGCGAAAATTCTTGTTAAATCCCTTAATTTGTAGGTTTCTATAGCTTTTCTAGTGAGATCCAGAATCTGTGAAAAAGCCTTTCTACTCTTCTGCTGTTCAAGAATTAGATCCAATTGCTGATCAGGGTTCGCTGAGTACATTTCTGTAATTAATAAGTCAAATAAATCAATACCTAGGTACACCAAAATTGGAATATAACTTGAAGGAACTGCAGGGGCGTATAGCATCTTATTAGAAGGTAACCATGACTTTATACGAATCAAATATCTGATTAAAAGTTTTGGATGTGTTAATAATGATGAAATATCTCCCAAACTTACCACAGAAATAACAGATGGCCTTAGAGGTGGGAGCTCTGTTTCTAGGATTTCAGGTGTGAATGGAACATTTAACATTAACTTAATTTTATCATCTAACTCTGGTACCTCGATTTTATTAAGAGTTTGTATGTATTTATCATATCGATTCAAATATATTGTAGGTAAATCCCATGGGATAAGGTGATACGAAGCTTTTAGATTAGAGCTTTGGTTTATGTCCACGGGGAACATATCCTCAAAGCAAGTAACCTCCTTTAGAGACTTTCCTTGCATTTGTAAAGAAGGATAAATGAAACATGAGGGAAAATAGTCGAAATCTATGTTATCCATTATTACATTATTTCTAGAGGTTAAAGAAGCATTGTTTTCCTGGAATTTTAATAAGTCCAAAAGAGAATTTTGTTGAGAAGAAGAATTATTGTTAAAAAAACAAGGTATTACTATATTTGGTGTGATAAAACCTTCTTTTCCAAAAGCTAGTCCCAATCGCCCCCAGCCTTCACATTTTTCGATTTCAAATGTCATTATAACCTACCAAATATACTAATGGAAGAAGAAAATTGCTATATGAATTAATCTATTTATTACTTAAACAATGGATGTTGATTTTCATAATTTTTTAATCTCTAAAATTTGTCAGAATCCTAATTAGGAATGTAACATGGAGCTGTATCATCTCCCTTTAAAAGCGATTTAGAATATTTTCTACATAATATGGTCATTGAAGAGATTGTCGAAGATTGTGATCACCTGTCATCTGAAATTCCCCTTCTCTAAGAAAAAATCTGATAGGGTAATTTAATCCATAAAATGCAAGAGATATCAGCTTTGAGCTCACGATCTGATAGAAATTCAATATTGGAATATTTCCGACCTCGTGGGAAAATCGTATATGTTGGCAAGGATTTGGTAACTGAATTAGAAGTATTGAAAGATTACTTAGCCACAAAAAGTGAGTCTCGCTTACCTCTGCTACTTATAACCACTGGAACATCCTTCACGCCTAATATATGTGATCAAGTAGTTGTTCTTGACTCTGAAACGATGATACCGCAAATATGCAGCCTTTTAAATTCTTTTTTCTTGATATTCATATTCAATTCTTCCGAAGAAGGAATTTTCAGAGTCTTAGGAGCAATCATGGCTTCTATCGATTTTTCTGGTATTGTTCCTATATTTATTGATACAGGAAAAGGTTTTCACTCGAATCAAAGGGATTTTTTTGGAGAATGTTATTTTCATTTTGATTGTACTCTCGATAAAGGTCGACAGAATTTTTTAGTTCTATTAAATAGTTTGATATCAAGTCTTACACCGTCATCTGGATTTGGAATTTCATTTCCCAATTTAATTCGTATTTTTGGCGACTCTAAATGTATGTATTATGGAATTTCATCTTCAATGATCTTAGAAGACGCAATAAACGGCGCTATTGACCAAGTTGGTGAGAATCTAGTTACAACGCTTCCTGAAAAACTCGAAAGTCTGGAGATGATATTTTTATCTGTGACTTCAATTAAATCTCTTAATCTTAAAACCATGAACAACACATCCAAACAAATAGCAAACACATTTGGAAAAGAATTTGAGATAGTTTTTTCTAATGTGGTTGATTCTAGCATTTCAGGTTATAATGTTGTTCTTTTTCTGACAGACTCTAACACAATAGGAAATATTATGCCCAATACTGCTTCAAATGATTTTTTAACTTCTGTGGTTCCAGCACTTGCTTCATGTGAAACTTCAATCAAAAGAAATTCTATAGAATCAGTACCATCGGAGCCCTCCGACGAGGATGAACGTTTTAACGTGTTGAATAAGATATTCTCAGATTCAGAGATATATATTTTCGATGATGGTGGTCTTCCTTTATTCGCGAGTCATCGTCCAGCTGGACAAGAAGTTTGTTTGTACACAGGTTTGTTTTCTGCTATTCAATCTATGAGTTCAGACTTAATTGGGCATACGCCTGACCACTTAACTGCAGGAGATAAACGATGTGTCTTTATATCGCAAGTAGGGCCACAAAATTCTCAATTACGAGGTGTTGCAATTTGTCCTGCAGGTTTGGAAAAGAATGCTCGAGATAGTTTAACTGTGTCAATGAATTTAGTAAAGAAATTTTTAGAGAATGGTGAACCCGAATACGCTGTTAACGATAAAATTCAGGGCTTGCTAGTGAAAGGGTTTCATAATGGATCAATAGATAACATTCTAAAATTAACTAAATTCCATGCAAGCTAAATGTGTTCAAAAAATAGATCATCGAGATTTTGGAACGGAATTATAAGAATCTTGTTGGAACACGCGCTCACAAACTTTCTCTACATGTGTAAATTCTTCAATGAGTTCATGAATCCTAGTAGGTTCGATATAAACTTCTGATGTCCAGAGAACCAAGTAAACAGTGATCATTAAGGGCTGTAAAGAAATTGATTCTTGTATTTCTTTTATTAATTGCTTTCTAAGTGTAAGCTCAGTCTCATACATATCGATTATTTCTTGGAAAGTTCTTTCAGCTTGTTCTATGATCTCGAGATCATGTGGCCATGCATCATTTCCTCCTATCACTTGTTTTCTAGCCATAAGAGAAAAATCTTGCCGAAAAACTTTCTCTATTTTTCTCATTTCACGAACAATATCGGAGAATTGCTCAATATAAGAATATAAATCTATAATACTTTTATTTATCAATTCTGCAAGATGATAAGCTAACCGTTCTGGAATGTCAGTAAATCTAGTTAAAAGTGCCTTTGAAAAAGCATCAGGACGTTGAGTCAAATTTAATCTCGAAAGGATGGTTAAGATGGTATTAACTGTTCTTAATGAATGGCCCTGAACCGTATTCCACTTTTTTTGAGAAATTTGGAGGCGTTTTTTGAAAATCCGAATATTTTGATTCAAATTTTTTCCAAACCCGAATGGTTGATGCTAAAATTCTCCAAGTAGTGTATTTATTGACAATAAGTTTTATTATAGTTCATTAACCATAATTCTCTACACTCAATAATAAACTTAATCAAAAAGGAATGAGTAATATATAAAATATATAAAAGATGAATCTTTCAGTTCGTAATAACAGATTTATTCATTCAACCTATCTGCCTCAAATAGTTTACTAAAAAGAAACATGGTAACTTAAAATACAAATTAATTTTATAAATATAATCTAACTCATTTTTATGAAGTTTAACCAATGAAAGCTATACCCCAAAAGCATGTTATGCTTCTCGTTGCAATTATTACACTTAATCTCTTAATTTTTCATTTCTCTTCAGTGTCTACTAGTTCCTCTTCTATGTTCTTACTTGATAAAGTGAAGAAATCGACAAATTTCCAAAACGTAACCATACTGAGGCATGGAATTCCTCAAACTCATTATTTCACAAATAAGTCTACACAGCATAATTGGACTCTTAATACTGTTAATTCAAGACAAATAGTATATTTTTCAATCGATCCTAATCCACCTTTCTCCAAATCTGATTTTCAAGTCACGCTTTATGATCCTTCAGGTGCACAAGCTACACTAGATCCAAAAAGAATAAATCTTTTCCCTTCTGATAAATACTTGGGATCCTGGATTGCTTCAAGAACAGGTAACTGGACAATACAAGTGAATGATACTAGAGTGGAGAAAAGCGGGGATTTTTCTTATGAAATATTGGCTAGTATGCCTAGTATAGGGTATAGCGTTGAATCTGCAATCTCCCTTAATAAATCATTTAGGGTTGCTAATTTCACTATAGATCATGAAATCCAATATTGGAAGGTTTCATTGGAGGAAAACCAAAATTGTACCGTTTTTTTAAGAGAAACAACATCTAACGTACTTGAAGAAGTGGAGGTAATAATATACCCAAAGGAATCGGGAAGAGGAAATCCTACCGCCGTGGAAAAAAAACATTCTGAAATATTCGGATTGTATAACTTTTCTTGGAATCCTCCTGAGCAAGATGACTATATTATTGAAATCTCACACAAAACACAATATACAGGGCTGTATAATATATCCTCCTCTGTTCATCAAAACTTTTTTAATTACCTTACAGCAGGAAAAATACCTTATAACCAAACTATTTCTGTTCGTGAGGTTCATAATTATGTATTCAAGAAATATTATTTCTGGTTTATGGTGAATACAAGTAGATCAAAGGTTAACATTCGTGTTTTTGCAGAAAATCCAACGATTAATAAAATCCTTGATTCTGCACACATCGAGATCAAAGACAAGGGACTTCAAGATCCAATTCATACTGCATATGAGCACCAATCAACCCAAGATGGCGAGATTAATATTACCAAGTTATTGGACGAGGGGAAATATTATTTAATAATTTATCCTAAAACAGAAACTAAAGGACTGTTCTACATTCATTTTGAATATCGTCTACCGAAACCCTTCATATGGACTCTCCCCTCGATCCTTCTTTCCATTATTATTCTGGCTGCATTACCAGCATACCTAATGTATTTAGATTCAAAAGGAAAATGGTTTCGAATCAATCAATGGACTATTCCTGCTTCGTTGGGAGATACCTACAAATATTTAGAAAGTAATCTTCGTGGAATCTTCAATATTAAGGAGGTTCCTAACGAGTCAATTCTAATCCGAGTGACCAATATCCCATTCAAAACATTTGGATTACTTAGTTTCATGGAATCCTCTGAAACAGAAACACTTGTGATATCAAAACGATTGCACCGAAAAATCGAATGGATTTTCTATATTTTTATTGGATTTCTGATTTACGATCTTCTGAATCTTCTAGGTTATATTCTTTTTACATCCCATCTTCTCCCAATTTATATTCCTAGTTTCACAGTATTATTCATTGTATTGACAATTCCAACAGCATTACTCGTAATCACAGTGATTTTTATAAATGTAACTACTTTTATTAGTTACAGCCAAGTCATTAATAGGATGAATTATATTTTAAAAAACTATAAGGAAAACTCAAATAAAGAATATCCTCCTCAGATTTTGGATCCCGATCAAGCATTGAAAAACATAAATTATGTTCGAGTTTTGTGGAATCAAGCTAAACATGCTTTCAAGGAAAATAATTTTGAATTATTTGTGATTAAGGCTGATGCGTCAGTCAAAAATCTTCTAACGACTCGATTTCAACAACTATTATTCGATCCTACTCATTCTAAACCTGATTTTCAGTTTCAAGTTGCTAGCCTTCGTAAACGGGGTTTCGACCTACCTAGTGATAGGAAGATCGCTCGTTTCCGAAATTTAAGGAACAGGATTGTCCACTCTTCAATCACTTTAGATGAAAAAGAATCGGTCGATTGTTTTGATTATTATTCTACCTTTATTGCAAGACTTGGCCTTCGATCTAGTTAATCAACTGAAATAAACTAATTGTCTCCCAGTCTGAGAGAAGCTTTTGAAAGTCTTTGATTGTCCTTAATGTATCCAGATACTTTAACTATATGTCCTGAAAAATGGGTTCGATCTAGCTCAAACCGAACACGAATTTCATATTGAAACAACTCTCCTTCTCCTAAAGTGCTGATATGTTTCTCTTTGGTTCCCTCATGAATTTTAATTCCCTCTGGAATCTCTGTAACAATTTTCACTTCTTGAAGGGTTGTTTTCCCAACATTCTCTGCAAAAATAGTTATCAAGTATTCCAGATCTTCTTCAATTGTCTCTGATTCCATTGATAAACTTAAAGCGGGTGGTGCATCTTCCACCATGAGAGAAATGGGTTTTGATATCACTGGATATTCTCCTGGCTCAGATGGAATAGAATAAACCAGAAACAACGGACCTAACAACCACTCCCCTGGCAAATTGGGAATAAGAGAGAATATAATCGAATAATTTTCACCTGTACTTAATCTTAAGGGAAATTCAGGAGCTGATGAGGTCAAGATCCTTCCTCTTGTTCCAGTTTTGAGATTAATCTTCTGAACAGATAAAGGTGCATATGCTGTTAATGTTACAGACAGTGAAAAACTGGTACCTTTTTCTATAAGCTCAGATTGATCAATTTTATTCAACACGATGTCACATAATGAACACCTTTGCATAACTCGTTCAGCAGCTTCCGAAATGCTATAAAATTCTTTTGGAAGATCCACCTGTGGAAGCAGTTCTTTTTTTTCATAAGTATCAGTTGAATGAATCAGAATCCAAGTTTTTTCAATCGCATTACTATAATTATCTGAAATTTCAAACTTCAATTTGTTATAAAAAGAGTTTAATTGATCAAAATCCTTTTGGGAAAGGAAAATCAAGAATTTCATAAAGATTAATTTACTTATAGGAATAGGGGGTTTTTCACATTGTCGTGCCATATGTATGGCCTTATCAATATCTAGTAAAACCTCCTTGGGAGATTTCTCTACATGTAATTTGATGAGAACAGTACGATAATAAAGTTCTAGCGATTTATCAAACATATCAGCATACTCTGCTGCTATAGCCGCATTCTCTATAGAAATGATTTTCATATCGATAGTATCAAATTGTTTATGAGTCTTTAAAAAAATTTTAGAAGCTAAGGCGTAATTTCCTTGATCAAACGCCTCTCGTCCTTTTGAGAAGTCTCGTTGAGGATCTATACGGAGTATTCTTCGAATAATATACATTAATACACCATCTTTTTAAAAAACAGCTGAATTAATAGAATTTTGAATATTTTTTGAAAGTTTGTAGAATAGATAAACATGATTTCTAAAAGGAATAAGAGATTAATAGAATTATACCATTAATACCTCGAGAAAAAATGACTCCTTAGAATATGACTTCAAAGAAGTTAAAAAAAGAGAGCTATTAATTGTATTATTGAGACGATCTAAGATGGACGAATCAAGTTAATTAGTTCTCGTTCTCTCTGTTTTAATAAATCAATGACTCGCTGTTTAAGAGTTTCTGGATTAGTAGATTCCATTTTTCCGAGTTCGTATACTCTACGAGAGAGTTCCACATCACCTAAAACATAGTTAATCCATAAAGCAAGATCTGAGCGTACTACTGGGCCATCAAGTTGTTTTAGGTCGAAGAGGTCTTTAGTTGTTTCTCGAAAGATGTGAAATTGCGCAATTGTGGCTGGAATCTCTGGTAATGTAGAGATTAATTCAGAAAGATTAGAAATTGTCGCTATAACTTTACCATTACTACCAAAAAACCGGAAAGCAAGTTCAGGGCTGCACTTTTTAAACGCATCTCTTACAAAATTATCTGTTGAATCAGTTCCAACCACTTTAACACCTATCTGTCATGGAAAAAATATGATTCATAAAGGTTTCCATTTTCTTTTGCTTTCAAACGATTAGTAGAGGTTTCTATGTCTGTTTTTTCCACATTTAGGGCAAGATAAAAAGGAAAAATCTCCGATACTAATTTCATAAAGGATCTCTGAATCCGTACTAAAAAATCATCTTAATTATTCAGTAATAATCTTTATGTGATAATTCTTATCGATATAACAAATATCTCGAGAAGAAAGAAGAAAAAATATAATTTAACAATTTTGGTCTAGAAAAGATTAGAATAGAATTTGTAAGGGAACCCATGAAGCTTCTGAAGTTAAAGCGGGAAATTAAGCTTTGGGATCAAGGATCTCAAGGATTTCCATTTTTTTTTGCTGGAATAGGTGGTGTGTAACCGAAAACGAGAAGTTTGCTTCTAAGAGGGCACAAAGTGGATAATCAGGGTGAGAAATCACCCCAGCCAAGTTTCGTTGATAACAAAGGTTATTCAAAAGGGGAGGAACTCTAATAGAACGACGAGAGTATATAGGAAGTTTAAATGCAAAGTTGGAGGAAGCTAAAAGAGGATCTCGTTCATCTTCAGGAAAAAAAATATATGGTATAAGCGTTTTTGAGGATCGTCTTTCCCAAAGGTCAAAATTTTCATCAAGTAGGACACTGCAAGAAACAGGAAAAATATTTTCCTTTGATAATCCAAAATAGATGGTAATCATACCAGTAACTTCCAATTGAGTGATAATTCGAGAGAGAAATGAGATGATTCTTTGATAAGAGAAATTTTGTGGTAAGTGAAAAGGGATAAGGGCATTTTTCTCAAGGTAATCAGGAAAGAATGCGTGGTCATGAGGATTGGAGAGTGTTTGTATCCCAAGAAATCTTATACATTGATAAAAAACTATAAAGAATGCACAGTGAATCCTAGAAAAAGGAAAAAGAAATCCAGACTGGTTCAATGAACCAATAGATGAAATAGATGTTTCAGAAGAAAAACAATATGTTTGATGGTCAGAAATAAAAATTGCTGGAAGGTCGATCGAAGAAACCTTAGATAGATCAGAAATTATAATATTTGGAGGAATTACTTCAGGAAAATTAGCTGAAACATATGTTAAAAAAGTATAAGCGGATGTAGTCAGTTTTAATGAGTTATAATTTGGAGTATAAACTTCTATTTCCCGAGATAATCTGTGAATGTATTGAGGATTAGTTTGAAAGGGAGATAAAGGAATCAATAAATCAAAGTCTCTATCCTCAAGCATTATTAAGGTTAGTTCAAAGAGAAGATCAAGAATAGGACGATGTTTGAAACGAAAAATAGAAACATTAGGAGACTGTTTTTCAACAGAAAATTTCCAATCAGCATAAAAGCGAGTTTCCTCGTTCCCTAATACATCAACCGCGCCTATTAATACTTTAGGAATTTTTTCTTTGAGTAAACGTGTGATAGATCCAACTTCTCTTCCAACAACTAATATTCGCTTTGAAGAATGTGATGATGACATGAAGAATACCTAAATGGAAGTAGAAAATAAAACATAAACTAAGATGGTATTAAAAAATTTAACTTCTTATTTAAGTACTTTTAGAGAATGTAACCTAGAGCTAAAAATAAAAAACAAAGCGTGTTACTAATATTGCTATATATATCAAGAGAGATATTTTTAAATGGAGTAAATCGTTATAGTGAATTCATACTCCTAGATGGGCATTTCACCCATCTGAATAAGTTTTTGGTTTGTTTTTATAAGTAGAAGGAGTTAGTATGAGTGTTTGAAGCTAGAAGTACCTCGTCTAACCGTAAGCGATTTCTATACCTCAGGGTAATCATTGATTATTTAAAAACAAACAGTCATCGGATTGCTCATCACGCATTATCACGAACGACCACTCCATTAGCTTCACGGAGTGACATTAAGCCTCTTCTCCCATTGATCAATGGAGAAATTGCAGATATTTTCACATTAGATCCCAATAGTAGAAAAACCTTTGTTAAATCTGTTGAGTCTGACGAATTAGTAGCTCACTTTTCAGGAGACCTTGCCTTGAATGATAGTATATCACAAATTCAAGGAGAAAATTTAGATGATATTCATTTTATGTTTGTAACAAATGGAATTTTGACTCCAGAATTGCTGCAGATAGATTATACTAGCCAATATCCCCATATACACGAAATTACTTTTTTCGAAACAAGATATGATCCTGAAAGCATTCATAAGATAACTAATCCCAGTATTTATCTTCGTAAGGTCGTTGGTCAAGTGCGACAAGTGGAAACGGATTTCATAGAGACTCCTGGTGATGACTGTGAGTGTGGGGGGAAATTCTGGCAAGGTACTTACAAGATTAATTACTGGGGAAAAAGCCATAGTGTTCCGTACTCTGTGTGCACAAACTGCGGAATTCAGCGTGAAAGTCCTGATAACGCGAGTTCAATAATGAACTTTCTAATTGGCCTTTCAGCAGAATAGTTTTCTTTTAACCTTAAAAGAATTTTTTTTGATTTTTTACTAAAATTATAAACTTCAATTAACATAATATATAACTATTGAGAAGCATGATTCTAAACAAGATAATTCATCATTTTTGTCGTATTGTTCAATGGTTAAAAACCTTATAAATAGCAGTTTGAGGAGAAAGAAGCCGACAAAAAAGTTTTTGCTGTATTACTTCTACACACTCATGACACCTAATGATAAAAAAACTAACCATTGCTAAAAACGGTAGAATTCAAATAAAACATGGAGAAATTATTGTTTGGGAGAAAAGGTGAAAGAAAAGGCGGTTTGCGGTAACCATAAAAGAGTTAAACGAACTGAAGCCCTTTCTTTCTTACATAAGTCTAACACATCCTAGATTATAAGTTTTCCCGTATAGACGATTCATGTTTTTACGAAAATAGAGCCCTTCTTACCGTTTTTTACTTCGACAGATGCTTGCCTTAACATGAGATATCAGCTTGTAAGAATGTGAAAGTCATATCACATGAGGAACTTTCAGATCATGGATGAGGATAAATCTAGTGATATTCGAGGCATGAGATCGCGGAGTACTTTGGAACAATTTTCAAGTACGAATATTGCTAGAGGCATATTGTTATTAGACATTAATTAAATACTTACCTTTGAGTGCTTCAAAAATACACCTTATCAAAGTTTAGATTTTACTGAAATTCCTCTTATAAGTTTGCAGGTTCTTATCGTTATCTGGTTTCCATATTGGAATTCTCTTGTTGCTGTATTTTATGAATAACAGATTTTCACTTAAGAAACATTGAATGTACAACAAATCACTGACAAACAACTCTATTCGTTATGAAAAGTAAATGATAAAACAGGTTTTTCTAACAACAAATAAGTGAAATGGATCTATTCTGGTAAGAGTCGTCTTTTCCAATCTTCTACAGCTTTTTTGATTTCTTCTTTGATTTTCGATAGAGTTTCTGGGTTGAGAGATTCGTATTGGATGTATTTTTCCAGCTTAAGAGCAAATCGATTCATTTCATAAGATATTGTTCCTGAATTGACTAATGTAAACAGATCATCTTTAGCTGCTTGAATAATACTAACCAAATTATTTGGAGAGTCTGCTTGGTTTACTTTAAGAGAAAATGAATCAAAAAATGTGAGAATTTTTCGTTGATCTGGGGCCTGTAATCTTTCACGTTCTTTTATCTCAATGGCTACTCCCTCAATGGCATTGGAGATAATTGGTTGAAGACGACGCATTTCATGGATGACTGTAGTTTCAAGATTCTCATCAACAATAGCTGTAAGAACCACTTTGGGATTTGAATCGATGACAGTAGAAAGAAGCAGACCACCACTCGTTCGAACGGACATATTTGAAAAATTCCCTTCTAATTCTCGGGCAATAGTATCTCCTGTTGAAATAACGAGACTACTGAGAGCACTAAGTGCAATTTCTACATCTTCTATGTTTATTTTCGAACGAGTAACAATAGGTAACCCTGAAATGTCTGATAAAACACAGATTTTAGCTCCAAGATCTACAATGGAGGCAATAAGTACAGATAATGATTCTACATCAGTACTCAATGAGATTACCTTCCTCGAGTGTTACTTTCTATTAATCATCCTAATTTTTTAAAATTTAAAAAAGGCTTGCAAAAGGAAGATCATTTTTTCTTTGAGTAATAGAGGGTGTTTGATTTCAATTAGTCAAAACCCGATAAAATTTCTGAAAGTTATCTATATGATACTTTAAAATAGGTATTCATTTAGTTTAAAGCCATAATTGATTTTTCGCGTTAAAAATCCATTTTTAACTTTTCATTGTAATGAATTATGCAGGATTAAAGGATAAAGAAATAAAATCAACTAGAACTTGAAATAATAGTTCTGAAAATCAAAGGAATCATGTCTAGAGAAATAGAAGAGTTTAAGTAAATGTTGATTAAACAACTTAATTAACAACTCCTTACTGTTCTTTCAGGTTAATTCTCCTTCGTTAGATATAGGAAAGAGCATGTCCGCATTTAAAGAAGGTACACTTATGGAACTCTCACCGAACGTTACTAATATCCAATATGCAATTAGAGACATTGTAATTCTAGCTAAAAAGGTAGAAAAACAAGGAAAAAAGCTTTATTACTTTAACATTGGTGATCCTGATAAATTTGACTTCGATACTCCCGATTTTCTAAAACAGGCATTATTGGAGGCAGTTACAAAAGATAAGGCTAACTACTATAGTGATTCTGCAGGGGATCCTACCTTACGTAAAGAAATAGTTAAAAGACAGAAACGACTTTGGGGAACTGATTTAGATCTTAACAAAATCCTGGTCACATCAGGGGTCTCTGAAGCAATATCATTCATATCTGCAAGTCTTAAAGCTGGAACAGAAGTATTAGTGCCTTCTCCTGCGTATCCTCCATATTTATCGTATTTTAATTATCATAATATTTCTCCGGTAGAATATCATACTCTAGAATCAGAAGATTGGCAACCTGATGTTGAAGATATTCAAAGAAAAATATCTCCAAAAACTCAGGCAATTATTATAATCAATCCTAATAATCCTACTGGAGCAGTTTATTCAAAAAAAGTTGTGAAAAAGATTGCAGACCTCGCTGGGGAACACAATCTTCTATTAATCTCTGACGAAATTTATGATTTACTGACATTCGAGAAGAATTTTCGATCAACGGCTTCAATAACAGATATACCAGTTTTAGAGTTAAATGGTATTTCAAAAACGTTGCTTTCCCCAGGATGGCGTTTAGGGTGGGCAATATTAAGGGATGATAATGATATCTACTCAGAATTTTGGGAAGCATTAGCCAAACAGTCACGGATTCGGTTGTGCGCTAATAGCCCCGTGCAAGTAGCAGTGAGTAAAATCATTAACAAAGAAATGGATTTTCTACCTGCAGTTATTGAAAAACTGGAAAAGCGTGCTGATTATTTTTCAACGCGAGTAAATGGAATGAATGGATTATCTGTTGTTCCGCCCAAGGGAGCTTTTTACGCGTTTCCCCGGATTAGCAAAGATATCAATGACCGTCGTTTTGTGTTGGATCTTCTTCAAGAAACAGGCGTACTTTTCGTATTTGGAAGTGGTTTTGGAGAGCTAGGAAAAGGCCATTTCCGATCTGTTGTACTTCCTGATGTCACAATGATGAGGGAAGCCTTAGATCATGTTGAATCCTTCTTGAAAACAGTATAGTAATTATTGACTTGGTAAAATGTAGCACTTAGGAATGAGAATGAGAATGACCCGAATCGATGAAGTAAAAAAAATCGAAATCTACCCCATTATTGATGTAGAAAGTCATCTCAATGTGAAAGGATTGAAAGATGAAGATGGTCGAAACAGGACGGGTTTCTTCATTACTGGTATGAGATTTATCAATATTGAACAACCAGAGCCGCGACGCATTCGTGCTCGAATTTTCTGGAACGTGGAGAATCAGGCCATTGAAGTAGAGGAGAATGTATCTAGTATGATGAAGCGAGGGATAGCACTTTCTGTTTTTTTTCTGCAAGTAAAGAAGGTCAAAAATGGATTTGAGTTTCAAGAACCAGTCATTGTACGAGGAAATCCAGAGATAACAGAACGGGTTTTTGAAGGGGCTTCAATTCGTTGTTCATGGACAAATAATCCACTAATGATGGAATTATCTTCAGTAGAAGGACGTTTCTTATCTTCTAACTTGCGAACGAAGCAACAAATAGTTGAAGTTCGGATTGGTTAAAACCTCAGATTCTTAATTTTTCCCTTTTTCATAAATGTATTTTTGAACTGTTCTTAACATCAGAGTCTTTAAAAAGTCTACTACTGTTTTTCAGTAACAAATTTTATAACTTATTCCGAGGTCTTTCCTGGACTTTACATTCATATAAAGGCCTATTTAGTAAATAGAGTAATTTATTATCAGATAAGTCGATGATCTTTTATTCACTAAGTAATAGTTTTTGAATTATTGTTGTTCTTGGAAAAATTGTCCTTTAAATGAAGTATGATTTATTCAGTAAATAGATAAATATTATTAGATGCTTATTTGAATTAAGATAAGCTTATTTCAGGAGTAATGACTGTGATCCCAAATAAAGAGGAAGATATAGATCCTGCCCTTCGAAAAATCATGCAAATACCTGATGACCAAGAACTACCTCCTGATGCTTTGTGCGATGTTATGCTACGAGCGTTAGAGAGTCATCAGTTACTTATTCGTGCATCAGCAGTCAATCAACTAGTTATCTTAGGTAAAAATAATCCCCAAATGGCTATACCAAAAATACTTGCTGCTTTAGATCCATCAATTGACTATTGGACAGTAAGATTTGGTGCAGTTGAAGCACTTGGCGAGATCGCAAATAAATCAACTGTTAACCCCCTTGTTAAGTATTTAGAATCCGATGAGGATCCAGATTTTCGTGCTATGGTTGCCAAACAATTAGGAGAAATGGGAGATATAGCTATTGAAGCAGGACTGAGTCTTATTAAAGTACTTAATGATACTGAAAGCTCTGAAGTACGAGAAAATGCTGCCCACGCCATAGGGCAAATTAGGGTTCTAAATGCTATTGAACCCCTGATAAAAGCGCTGGAGAAGGAACCTGAAGAATATGCTCGTCGAGAAATGAGTTGGAGTCTCGGTGAGTTAAAAGATGCTAGGGCTCTTTCTGTTTTGATTAACGCTTTAAAGGACAAAGATAAAGGAACTCGTGGAAATGCTGCAGAAGCTTTAGGTAAAATCAGGCATACTGATTCAGTCCTCCCTCTATTACAGGTAGCTAAGGATAGGGATGTGAATGTTCAAGGAAAGGCAATTTGGGCCTTACAACAATTACCAGCTGAAGTCATCGTTTCGGAAATTGAGAAAGTAGCACAAGGTGATAGCTTAATTGCTATCCAATACTATGATGAGTATTTGTTTAATGTCGACAGTGATATGGTCTTAAAAATTTATAAGGAGATAAAAGATCCCATTATTACGGAATATCAAGCTGAATTGGTAAAAATTAAGACTGAGCTGGAGAGATGCAAAATCTTTGTGTCGGAAAACTTCAGTAAACTTGCAAATTTGTCAGTTGAAGAACTTGAGACTCTCATACAAAGGGATATCCCTGCCATTGAATCTAGAATTGGCAGTATCTCACTTTACAAGTACCGTAAGTATAAATGGATTGAAAATGATCTTTACTTTGATCTGGAACAAGCTGATAAATTATATAAAGAATCAGGGGTCATGATATCTGAGCTTCGGGATAACACCGAGGCTTTACGGAAAAAGAAGAATAAAAAAGCATCAATAACAGATGTTCCTAGCAAAAATTGAACATCAGTACTTATCAGTCCATGCGAATAATTTTCACCCGTTTTCCAATCCAAGAGGGTGGTAGATATACCCGACCACTATTTCCACTCTTTTTTACTTCTTTTTCTAACATTTCTTCGCCATAAACTTCGAATTTACTTTGTCGGATGAGTTCACTCATTTTTTTTTTACTCCTATGGACTTTATCCAATGTTCAATTCCAATGTCAAGTAAGTGGAGAGATCGAATCCAACTGAGCTAAAAAATTCGACTAAATCACCCCAATTCCATGCACAGATTGTACGAATCGTTTTAATTCCCTTTTCACCAAAGTAGTTGATTGCTTTTTTTACAAGAGCTGTTCCTACACCTTTATCCTGATGTGCAGGATCGACTCCTAGTAAAATGATCCAGGCACTGAGGTCGTCTTCTCCATAAATATAAACCACAGTTTCAGCGATGAGATATCCGATGAGTGCCCCATCATCATTAAGTGCCCCAAAACTTTCTTCGCCATGTTTTTGAATTTGTTCACGCAATTGGTCATGAAATAACGTAGAACGTTTTCTTCGAAGAATTTGTTCATCAATTCTTACAATAGTATCAATATCATCCTCTGTAAGAGGCCTAAAAGTTAATTGAGAGCTCAATTCTTTAGTCATGGGCATGATTATCATCTCTCACTGTTTTTTGATGGATTTAGGACACAAAATAAATACTTTGTCACTTTGTGGATTTAATCGAAAATTATTGATCCAGTTTTAAATTATTTTCTTATACAATAGTTTTTCAACTAATTCTCCTTAGGAGTCATGGTTAAATCCGATGTTTTACATTCTTTCTTTTTCGATATATCATTCCAAATGTAAGTAGAAGACATCCACTCATGAAATCAAAGATTTTAACTGGACTTTGAAAATGGAATGTTGAAAGTCTAGATAACCATTCCATTGAGGCCGTAAGACGAGTTAATACTGATTCTAGGGTATAACCCACAGCTTCTAGAGTTCTGGTATCAATGAAAGTCATATTATCAAAGCTTGTATGCCAAGGTTTGAAACGATGAGAAAAATCATCAATAATGTCAATGGCTGGGAATCCTTTTTGGATAAAAGGAAAATGATCATCTAATATATAGCCTCCAGATTGATTTACAAAATAATTGTTAAAGCCCAATTCCTTTGCTTCATTCCAAATCTGGTTTACAAGTTTACCTGCATATTGATCGGAATACTTTTCCCGCTTAAATATAGCATTTTTCCCAGCAACCATATCAAATAGAATTACAAACGATAAATTTTGACTCTTAAACAGAGGAGACTCAACATAAAATCGAGATCCTGCTAACCAATCCCAACCATAAATATCTCCTTGATCTTCGCCATCAAAGAAAATTAATTGAAAATTTGTGACATTGTGGTCTTCAAGTAATACCCTTCCAAGCTCTAGTACTACTGCTACTCCTGAAGCACCATCATTTGCACCAAGAACAGGTTTTTTTCGGTTTACAGGATCAGGATCTTCATCAGCCCATAATCGTGTATCATAATGGGCTATTAGAAAAAAGGATTGCCGCATTGGATCCCAATCAATAGGATTGCAAATGACATTCACTAGATTTACTTCTTGGCCATCTATCCAATTTTTTGAGAAATTTTGATATGAGATGACCCACTTTTGAGTTGGGAGGAGTTCTGAAGCGATCAATCCTCTAGTTTTCTCAATACCTTCAGAACCAGGAAAACGCGGCCCAAATTTGACTTGCTTTTGGATAATATCATAAGCTCGTGTGCTGTTAAATTTAAAATCATAGTTTACAAATATTTCATAAGATGAGGGGGAATGAACATAACTTACAGCCCAAAGAGGGATTGTAAAGGACGAATTCCATATAATACATATTATTATAATGATCCGTTTAATCAGGTACATCTTTTTTTTCATTATTTTTTGACGCTTCCCATTCTGCTACAATATCACGAGCCTCATTAGCATATTTGATAGCTTTTTTATCTAGATTCTCAGTATCTAGGTTTTCAATCTGTTTAATATTTTCATCAGCAACCTCAGTATATTCTTTCAGATTTTCATTCTTTGCAGCTTCTCGAGCAATCTTTAAAGCATCTAACGCCTCCTGAAATTTTTGATCCTTTGCAGAAATTAGGCCTTTAGCTATCAAACCAGAAATCATTGCTTCTATTTTTTCTGAAGCTAGAGACCTCTTTAGAATTTCATCGATATCGGTTACCTCTAAATTGATTGTTTTACTTTTTCTCTCAGGATCTACATCGACAGATTCCAATAAGTTAGCCGTCTTTGTTGCTTCTCTGATGAACTGTCTCGTTTGATCAATAGCTTGGGTAATTTCTTGGGAAGAAGATTGAATCATTGCCCCGACTTCACGGACTATCTTCTGGCCTTCTTCTCCAATTTTTTCAATCAGAGATCCTACTACACCAGAAAAAGATCCTTTTGTTATATGCTCCTGAAGCTTCAGGATTTCCTGCAAAAAAAACTCAGGCGATACATCAATGGGTTCAAAAAGGACGGATACAGAAACATGCCTCTTTGTAAATTGTAGTGACACCATTTCTTTTTTCTTGAACCATTCTCGCGCAGTAACTAATGTTGCACTTGTTAATTCATTTAAAGCATAAGTTCTTTCTAGGTTTGGATCAAGATCATGGGGGGTGAAAAATATTTCATTCCTTTGGAATGATAAGACTCCTTTTACATTTGAAATATCAGTCGATGGATCCTCGTGTTTCAGAATCACACGGTATTTAATGATGTCCTTTTCTTTCACAGATCTATCTCCAGATAATGTGTCAATCCTTTACACATTAATTGTGTTTTTTATTCACTTTCAGAAACAGAATAATAAGTTTTAAATTATTTCTCTATTAGTATGCCTAATAATGAACAAATGATTTACTATGCTTATAACAGAACATCTTTAACTATTAAAACATTGCTTGTAATAGTATGATTAGTCAATATTCCTAATCCCAATGTCAAGGAATGCCAATTTATGACCTCCAAACAGGAATTTCTCCCTCATTTCGATGAAATTTCGTGCGGAGGGGTGCCTGTGTACATCAATGAACTGGATAAACGGAATAAACCTCTCTATTTATTAGTACAACACCATGGACCTATCAAGTATTGGGCATTTCCTAAAGGGCGTCAAGATAAAGGGGAATCCTATGAGCAAACCGCTATTCGCGAAATCCGTGAAGAAACAGGGCAATCAAACTTCAAAATTATTAGAAGATTACTTAGTGATTCAATCTATTTTCCTAAACGAGGCCCAAAAACAATAGTCAAAAAAGTAGTATTTTTTTTAGTTAGATTCTTTTCTAAAGAAATAAATATTTCTCCAGAGCATATCAACTGGCGATGGGTTACGTTTGAAGAAGCTCTCTCGTTACTCACATTCGATGATTATCAACGGGTTTTAAAAGAGTCCCATGAAGTCCTGATGACTGATGAGGGAATCAAGAGTTCAATTTGACTGGTGGAAATTAAATCAAGTAAAAAAGATGAAAAGAAAAAAAGGTGGAGGAGGTAGTAAAGTTTTCTCAAATTCTACTGGAAACAAATTGAGCAGATTTCTCCTTTTTCTTCTGTTGAACTATAACAACGATTCGAGCCCATTTCTGGGTCAATCGTTGCTCAAGATTTGGTACTTGGCTCTTGTCACGTGCAAACCATCCTAATATCACGTCCAATGGAAGAAAGAAGGATTTTCCTAGCGCAGAAATGATTAAATCTTGCAATACGGGACGATCCCCAGTGGTTTCTGACACTACCTCGAGATTCAGAACCATCTTTCCTATAGTCTGCCCATAGTAATATTCCATGAAAATACAGTACAAAAGGAAAATTATTGAAGAGGGTCCGAGACTAAATAACCATTGAAAGGGGTTCCAGAAACCAAATGACCACCAATCCCAATTACTGAAAGAAAAGAACACTATCGAGCTCAGAATACTCGTGATCATACCAACGATGAAGATGTCAATTAACCATGCCCAGAAGCGAGGCCAACCTTCTGCTACAACTAGTTTAGTTCCTACTGGTTCATATAGCTCGATTTTTTTCCCTTCTACCACATCTTCTACGGATTTTCGATCCTCTGAAAGGAGAATCTCACCACATTGAGAGCAGAATGCGCTATCTGGTTCATTTAATGAACCACAGTTGGAACATTGAAGTTGGAATTTGGGAGTAGGTTTGCTTACAGGTTCAACTATCTGTGCTGAAGCTCCGTAGTAATATCGTACACGCTCAACTTGAGGCTTTTTAGTTCGCATCCCACTCCATACAAGGATAATACCCAATAAGGTGAATAAACCACCAAATATGAGGAGTATCCATCCGATTGCATTTATTATAGGAACATTCGCACCAACACTGAAAGTTATATCAACACTAATTGATTCACCAAGGTCTTCGTGCATTAGAATTAGTGAGATAGGTTCGTTTCCTGTTAAGGTTTCGTATGACGGATCCCATTTGAAAGAGGTATCACTATAACCTCCTGTAAGCCAAGATACACTGTCTTCCAATGGAAGAGTCCAATTGGTAGAATTTGGAAAAATTTCATACTCCATCTGATAAATAGGATCTTCTCTATTTTCACCAAGGTCAAAGCCATAATATTCAAAATTTCGAATCAGAAGATAAGCAATATTCGTACCTAGAAATGTATCAGCTTCGTCTGCAGTACACAAACCCAAGAAGACTTCCTCTGAGCGGGTTTGTCCATGAACATTCATTTTGAACTTGACAAATTTAGCAGGATCAATTTGCACCCCTATTTGAACGTCATCAAGAGGAATATCTACTCGAATTGCTGAAAAATTAGCGTTCAGATCCTCCGATGAAATAGCAATCGGATCTGTCATAAAATACCCTTCGCCATCAGTAAATAGCGGGACAAAAAGAAGAATCGCTGAACCACCAATAAAGATGGGAAATCCAATTAATATGATGAATATGCCTGCAATGATTTTTATTACACTTGTCATGCTTATTACACTCATCTATTTTGTATTAATGTCTGTTTAAAGTAAATAATAACTTTTAATAAATAATTAGAGGTTGCGGTATTCTTAATAGGATAAAATTCGTTTAAATCCTATTAACCCGCTTCTTAGGTGTCTATCCCTCATAATAATCCTATTTTAAGTAATAATCACTTTAATTGTTATTTTTTACGGGCTGATAATAGAAGAGTTATCGAGATTTATACTTTTTCAATGTATTAAGTAATGCAGCTTCTAGGTTTATACCTAATGAATTTGCCAAACAGGTAAAGGCAAAGAAAAGATCACCACATTCTTTTTCAATGAATATCTTACTTGATTTTTTCTGGTTTAAACCGTTTATATTTTGAATTTTATGATAAATTTGTAAATTTCGAGATAACTCCCCCAATTCTTCTGTTATTGCAGCTAAAAGTCAAGGATCTTCCCAATAACCACCATGATTCCGAATAAACTTGTCTAATTAACTAGTAATCCTGTTCAAATCCATCATATTCACTTCTTTGAAAGCATTCTTTCATAACAGAATTGTCCTTTGTTACAACAAAAATCCAAGGGTTCGAAGAAATTTTAAAATTTCTCTTATTTGTTCTTTAGTGGTGTTGTTTAGTAGAAACAATTGAGGAATGACTAATGAGTTATGTAGAAAAGGCATTTTGGGACTATTTAAAATCAACATTGTTTGGTGGCGTACGAATTCTATTATCAAGGCGCCTTGTTCTTTTTTCTTTAATTTTATTTATTACTTCGGCAGTTACTACAGGCGCATTTGTACTTCAAAGCCAAGCTTCTGATGTAATCACTAACGACCTGCTTAACCTAATATTTTCGTTACAAATTAGCATTGCAATTGGATTCATAATTTCGGGCTTACTTTCTAAAAAATTAAATTTGTTATTTCGATTTCTTCTGCTTTTATTAGTTGCTGCTATCTTTGCTGTAATAGCTTCTATTTCAGATCTCTTCATTACATTTTTTCCGCTAATAGCTCTCTTGATTTGGGCATTTTTAGTCCCATTAGCCACTTTCTCATTTTCAAAAGGTCTCTTTTCCAATAAAATAACAGGAAGCGTGTTATTTTTGGGAAAACCAACAACAGATCGTAAATCCATTTTTTCTGGATTAATGACCCTTATTATATTTTTGTCTCTTGTGTGGAATCTGATAATGATCTATGTTGGCTATAATGAAACACGCATTAGCTATATAATTCTCGGGGTTATTGGAATTGGGGCTGCAGTCCTAATTATCTTAGTGGTACAAGGAATATTATTGGGGGATGATGTTTTCAATACAATTTTAGGTTTCTTTTTCATTGTGAGTTTACCAAATCAAATTATGATCTTTATTACTTCTATTAACGGATCCGAGAGTATTATTACTAGTTTCAATTATATTATGGTTCTGTTCTCACTAGTATATACCGCTCAGAATGTTTCACGTCGAATTAAAATGAAAGGAGTTGTCGGAGATCCATCAAAGAAAGAACTCAAGGAGGATCCTTTTCGCATTGGCAGATTTGTTGGCTTCGTTGGAGGGGAAGGAGTTGTCTTAATTTATCTGGGTCTTGCTTTAGGATTTCAAGTCTTTCAGCTCCAATTAATGAGCGTAAGGTTATTACCAGAGGTCATAAAGAGCTTAATAGGAGATCTATCTTTTTCTGAAGTCTATCACGATATTACTTTGATATTTATGGTTTTCATCCTTGTTATTGTAATTATTTTCTACATAGCACAACGAGGATCTGGCTATTGGGCATCTGATATTTTTCGCTTTGATTTTTTACCTCCATACGATGATTTAGTAGATTATATAGAACGTATTAAGAAAGGAGAAATAAGTAAAACAGATATTGCCCTTACTGTGGGAAAAAAAGCAGTTGAAGCAAGCGGAGTCGGTATATTTTCTGCAGCAAAGAAATTTCGAAGTAAAATATTCAGAGAGAAAGAGAAATCCGACTAGAAATTTTGAGTAAACCTTTTTTGGCAATTTTTCTTTAAAAATATTATTGATTGTTATCTCGTTTCAAGGGGGAGGTTCTGGTACTACCCTTCGATATAATATTATGCTTATGAATAGATTCTTGAGAGATCGTTTTAGCATGAACTTCTAATTTTCGATCAGAGAAGTGTTTCAGAGCTTGCTGTAAAAGATTTCGGGTAACATCTTCTACGAATAATGGATTTTCCCACATTCGTTTGACAACCCACTGTTCATCTTCAGCTTTTAGAAGAGAAAATGTTGGAGCTGAGAAACTTTCATCAAGAATTATACATAAATCTTCCATATCGGGAATATCTATTGTTCTACCTTGTAAACTGATTTCTGCGTAAGCACGTTGAATGTGGGTACGATTTGCAGAGTTTTGAGAAAGAGCATGAGGACATGCGGTGCTTCCATACGTTCCCAAAGTTAGCTTATGAAGAATACTACCCTGATCCCACCAAGTTATCAATTGAGCATTATAATTTTCTATTGAAGGTCGCTGTGAGACTGGAGTAATTCTATTCGTGAAAAAAATGAAATCTAATGTGATTGCTCCTTTTTCAAACGGATGCCGTTCATTTAGCTTTCGGAGAACATGAATAGACATCTCTTCTAAGGAATAATGGATTTGAACTTCACTACTCAGAATTTCAGAAATCGATTCAACAAAACGAGATAAATGCGCTCCTTTTCGGGAAGGAGGTAAGTTAATAACAACACTGACAGTTGTTTGATAATGATAAACCTTGGTTCCCCGAGTGATAGAGACCTGAGTCTGAAAATCAGTGAGTCCCACTTCATCTAAAGATAATGAGACAACAGGGGATTGGTCTTGTGTTTCTTTTTCCATTCAAAACAGTCCTTGGATGATTAAGTTGCCAGAATTAAAATACTTTTGAGTAGTCATTTTCTTTGCCATTTGGGTATTAAATGATAGAATTTGATATTGAACCAAAAGTTTATTGATTATGGTTTGAAAGAAAACATATAATTTACTTGATCATAATGCAGAAGGACATTTAATATATATAAAATCTCAAAATATCAGTGCTGAAATAAAAATGGTATCTCCAAAAGTGATAAGTATTTATTCTCGTACCCCTGGTTGTGGAAAAAAGACTATAGCACTAAATTTTTTCCTAGCTTACGCTCGTTCGAGACCTGGATTCCGGATTCTTGTTGTCGACTTTTCAATCACCGAGAAGCTAAGATATTCTCTTTTAAAATATGGTAAATCTCATTTTACTAGTTCAGATTTCCTAAGCGAAATTTCAGAGGATACCCTTGTGAGTGAGTCCTTGTCAATCTTTGATGATGAGGATAAAGGCTCATTTGTACGGGTTCTTCCTTCTGCAGGATGCCCAATATCACAAATTGACTTAAGAGAACGCACAAAATATCGAGTACAATCGCTTTTTTTTAAAGACACAATTGATCTTCTCGCATTCATCTTACCAGCTAATTTGGAAGAAAAAAGTATCACAATGGAAGCTATTCTTCAAAGTGACATGGTCTGGATTGTTTCGTCAGAAAAATATCCTACATTCAGTTTGACAAAATCCGTAATTCAGAACTTCTTATCTTTCCTTACCACTCCGACTCTGCTAATCATGAACATGGTTAAACCCCCTGTGGTTTTTGGGAAACTTGAATATATGCTTGAACAGATGGAATCAAAATTAAAGCATCCCATTTTCTACATAATTCCTTGGATTTCTGAACTTAATGAATTTTCAGATCAAGGTGTCTATTATTTGGAAGAACCATATTCCCCAGTAAATGAAACATTTCAAGATTTGAATCAAAAATTTTATGAAATCACTGAAAAAGAGGAATTTGGACGGATTACTACTGAAATTGAAGCGTCACCCATCGCTATATTTATAACAGATCGAGAATCAGGATCAACTATGTATTATTACTTTTTTGGAAAGGCAGAGGACGAAATGAAGAACCCAGTTCTGATAACAGCAGCGTTAACTAGTATTGCTCATATGGTTTCGGAGACTGCTGGACGCCGGGGTGATTTACGTTATATTGATAATGGGAATATGAAAATTGTTCAACGAAAAGGAAAGCGTGTTATTGGTATCCTCTATAGCCCAGTGATGACCGAAACCCTGACTGAATTGCTTTTTCAGTATATTCAACGTTTTGAGAAAGAGTTTAGTGAAGCTATTCATGATTTTTCCAAGACAGGAAAAACTGGTGGATTTGCAGGAGCTACAAAAGTTGTAGAAGAAATCTTTGAACCATATGTCTTTGATATTGATACTGTAAATGAACAATTGCGCCAGAATATACTTACATATGGTGCTGAGATGGATCTCCTACGCGGTGATCCTGAAGTTCTATTCCATAATTATGTTCAAAAATTTTTTTCAGACCCTATTGTCAAAGATTTGTTATTATATGAGTTTACAACTGCCCACAACATTAGACATGAATATTTGCTAGAAATAGGAATTAATCCAAGGCCATTTCTTCATAAACTGGAAGATGAAACAGGAAGAAAGGTTTGTTCATGTACAGAACCCCCTAAATATGTTCAAATCCAACCTTTCGACACCCTTGGGATACTAGCTCTGCCAGAAAAATTACGGCCAACCATTAGAGCTCTACTAACATCCAATGTGCTTTCTCCTGAAACATCAACAGAAATAACAAAACGTGATCAAGATATAGAACTTGAGTGTTTAGAAGAATTACGAAAACGGGGATATGTCAAACGAATTTCTCCTACTGATTCTAAATCTTATGTTTAATCTAATTCTTTTTAATCAGAGAGATCTAAGAAAAAAAATAACAAATTGTCTAAGAATCCTTATCAAAACTCCTAAAATTCTATCCTCACTAGTCAAATGATATTTATGTGTTTAAAGAAAATTGACTTAAAACGAAAAAAACTCAGATATATACAAGTGTTATTGAAAAAAAGTTTTTAAACCTTCATACACAGGCTTTAGAAAACTTTAAAATAGTAAAATTTATCAAAATAGGATTACAAAAGGTGGAATTGTTGAGTAATGAGGATCATCGCTTATGGAAAATTGTGTTAATTGGAGATGGAGCAGTTGGAAAAACCTCACTGCGTAAACGTTACCTAGGTGAGGGGTTCGAAACAGATTATCTAAGTACAATGGGCGCAGATTTTGCCTTGTATGATACAACAGTAAAAGAAACACACATTCGCTGGCAAATCTGGGATCTTGCTGGGCAGCCTGTTTTTAAAGATGTTGTAAAAGCATATTATACCAAAGTATTTGGTGGAATTCTTGTTTATGACATTACACGCCATCAAACCTTTAAGAATGTAGAAAAATGGTTAAATGATATCCGAGAAAATTCCAAACGTGATAGGGACGTTCCCGTAATCCTCCTCGCAAATAAAAGTGACTTACGTGAGGAAGGAACCGAAACAGTATCTACAGATGAAGGTAAAGCACTTGCTGACCGTTTAGGGCTGAATTTCATTGAAACCAGTGCGAAAACTGGTGAGGGTGTACAAGCTGCCTTTAACCAGCTGGGAACAAAGATACTAGATTTTACTTCTGAATAAAAGTTACAGCTCCGCTTTACTTTTCTCTTTTCCTTAAAAATTATTTTTTAGAGTCTATCAGCTCAAAAGAGCTACCCTTAGGACGAAAAAAGACATTTCTTGACCTATCTTTTGGACTTGGAATTTTTTCAAGAACACCCATCTTCTCAAGCTGGTTAAGATGATAACTAGTGGTGCTGCGACTTCGGCCCATTCGTTCCGCGAGTTCTGAGGCATCCATCGGTTTTTGAGCTGTTGCTAAAGTTTGATATGTACGCTTTAGATGCTCATCCAATTCATCAAAACTATCTAGTTTAATTTTTCTTTCTGTTGATTTTGACTCACTAGATTCTATTACACTAGACAATTGGAGGTCGATACGTCCCTCAAGTCGAGAAATCCTGTGGTCTAGGGTTTTGATACGATTTCCTAAGTTTTTGATCGTTGACAGAATTTCATCTAGCTTTTTATCTGAAGATTTGCTGCTATCACTTTCTTGTGAGTCCAACATATATAGCCTCCTAGGACTAAGGGCTTCATGTTTTCCCCCGCTTTTAAGGTTTAGCCTACCAGAACTTTGATATACTAGCCTATTTTTAAAAAGGTTATACTACTCAATAGGGTTTACCTTTTCCTTCGTGGAATCAAAAGCAAAAGGTTTTAAGTGGCCGTCGGAGAAAAGGCATACGATGAAAAATGGCACAAGAAGCAGGGTATTTATCACAACAGGCGTTGGAGAAGGTCATTGAATCAGTCGGAAAGCATAAGGGAGTATATGGTGCCGTATTAAGTGATACAGATGGTTTACCACTCCAATCTTCTCTTCCTGAAGAGGATACAGAGAGAGTGGCTGCTCACGTTGCCTCTTTGGTGGGGAAGGTGAGAAGTATTTCTAGGGAAATCTCACAAGAAGAAGCTCGAAGCGTACGGTTAGAATTGGAAGTAGGTGATGTTGAGATAATCCCTGATTATGACTCAGAAATTATTATTGTGGCGTTAGTGAAACGGGAGAGCAGTAAAATGACACTAACGTCCAAGGATTAAAGAGGAATGTGATCAAATGTCAAATGATGAATATGTAATTCCCTCGGTGTTACAGAACACAATTAAAAGATTAGCCGCACGACGTGGGGTTAAAGGGATACTGGTTTGTGATGAAGATGGTTTGCCACTCCAAAGTAATCTTCCACAGTCAGATGCCGAAAGAGTATCTGCTCATGTGGCTTCACTAGTAAAAAAGGTTCGTAGTGTTTCAGATGCCCTCGATCATGGACGACTTCAAAGTGTATACGTAGAGATGCCTAAATCAGAAATAATCATCACCCCTGACGAAGCAGCTGGCTTCACTATTGTTGTTTTAAAAGACAGATCAGGCTAATCCTATTTTTGACTAGTTTTTCTCACCATAACCTGTTTGACACACTCATTACCTATCTCCTCCCATTTATTTCTGGAATCACTGTTGATAGCTAGAAAGCATATTTTTTACATGAAATAGAGTTCAATCAAGTTCTATTTCACAGATTAATTCAAAAAGAAGCCCTTTGGGGATACTTAGTGGGATGTTCTAGTGAAAAATAGCCATCGCAAACAATAAATTTTTATTTCATGTTTCATTAGCTTATAATAGAATATTCTCCTGTATTAACATCATTAAGTTGATTTTCATGAGTAAAGATATTCCTGAAACAGCTCCAAAATTTTGTGGAAATTGCGGTCAGAAGCTACTAGGGGGAGCTACTTTTTGTGCATACTGTGGCACTCCAGTTCCAACCATTGATTCAACTGGAGTGGTCAGAGCGAAACCTTCCTTTCCACATACATCAATCCCTCCAACTGTTTCTGATAGAGGTACTCCTACTTATCCACCTTCATATAGACCTGAAAAAATAGTGAGGGAACCAGCTCTACCATTTACTCAACATTTTCAAGGAGTATTGATGTCTCCTCAATTGGAGATGCCTCGGATTGTTAAACGACCAAACTTAAGCCAACCATTTCTTATTGTTCTAATAGCTGGAATTGTTTCAGGTTTAGCTCTTTATGTTCTTACCTTAAAGACTACAATTGAATTCTCTTCTTCTTTCTTTGAGAGCTTGGGTTTGTCAGGGATGGATATTGAAATGGAAGAATTTATGCAATTTCTTACGATATTATCTGCATTTTTTACTCCTTTTGGATTTTTTATTACTTGGTTGGTTGGAAGTATTGTCCTGTGGATCTTACATGCAATATTCTCGTCCCGAGTTCCATCACATGAAAGAAACTTTAAAACTATGATATCTATCGTGGGTTGGAGTTTTCTTCCTAGAATTTTCAATGAACTGGTTCGACTTGCCGCTTTTGCTCTTTTTATTGAACCATCAACTATCATAATCAATGATATATTGGATTTTTCAGCAATGAGTACTCCTCTTGGGATAGTGGGGGATATTCTCTTCTTTATAGATATTATTTTCCTTATTTGGGGTATTGTGCTGGTTTATTTTGCTGTTAAGTCAATTGATCCAGAGGGGTCACATGCGGTTATCATTGCAATAATATATGCTGTAATTCTCTTCTTTTTGGGTTAAAACACCTCTTTCAAAAACACAGACTCAAACAAACCTCCCAAAGACTGGAAAATAATCTAGTATCAGCTTATTTACATCATTTTTCATTAACTATTAAGGAGATAGTTATGAAACTCGTCTGGATCGATAGTGAATTGACATTTTAAGCCATATCATATCATCTATTTGGTTGTGTGCTTTTATTTCGAAATAGGGGGACTTTGAAAATGCAGGAATTGCCTGTGAAAGATTAAAAAGAGGAATGCCTTGACCACAAATTACTGGTGCTATCGCTAGTTGAACTTCATCAATAAGTTGATTATTTAACATTTCTCCATTCAAGAGACTTCCCCCTTCCACCATTAATTTCTTAACGTGATAATCCTTTTTCAAGATGTATAATAGCTGGATTAGGTCTGTTAAGGGGCCATCTCCGCATGTAATGACATGACAACCTTTTTCTTCCAGATTTTTTTTTTGGTTTTGAGAACATTGTGATGTAGTTGCAATTAGGGTCAGGATATCAGGTCGATGGGTAATTACCCTAGACTTCAAAGGAATAATACCTTTCGAACTAACTACGACTCGGATGGGATGGTTTTCAATGCCTTTATTAATTAATTTTTCATTAACGGTCAGTTTAGAGTCATCAGCTCGAATAGTTCCACTTCCAACCATTATTGCATCAGATTCTGCTCTTAAATGGTGGACCCGAATCCAATCTTTTGAGTTCGATAGAAGGGTGTTACCTTGAAGTGTTGCGATTTGACCATCAAGACTGATAGCTGCTGACAGTAATACAAAAGGCCGGTTCTCAGGAGGTTTAAAAGAGCTCATTGGAAACAATTTCTCCGTGGAAAAGATTAAGAGAAATATCTTCTGGAAGAAGGCAACGAAAGAGTAAACTCATGATTGGATCTTTTCCATACGCGGTTCTACAGCTTTGAAGATTAATAATTAATAAATCGGCCCAAAATTCTTCTTTGATACAGCCTGTTTTCATTTTTAATGCTTTTGAGGGGTTAATTGTAATTAATTTTAGAGCTTGAACCGGGTCAATTGAAATTCCTTGCTCTTTTAATCGTAATACAAGCCATCTTAGCTCTTCCAATATGTTTGGGGCTATTGTCATAACATTATCGGTTCCTAAGCCAATCAAATTTTTCTTGTTAAGAAAATAGTTGATTGGTGGAAATCCCAGTCCGAAATAAGCATTGGATCGGGGACAAAAAACAATAAATTTAGAAGAAGGGATTTTAATGAGATCATTTTCATCATACGCTGTTAAATGAATCAGAATATTCGGATTAAGGTATTTCAAAGCCACCTGTAAATCCGAAAGTCCAAACTGATTTAGAGATTCTTGAATTACTTGGGGCTCCTCTCCAACATGTGTTGCCACCAAGGTATTCCGAGAAGAAGTTTGTTGTTGAATCATATTCAATTCGTGCGGGGAAAAGAAAAGAGGAGTAGGTAATCCCAATCCATCGCATTGAGAAAGAACGTCATCTAAATCAATCTTGGTATTTTGTCGCCCAAGGATATGAAGATCAATTGGAAGATCGTTTGCAGCTTCTTGGAGTTCAATAATTCCATTTAATCCGCCTTCTCTGAAATCATAACAAGCCGAAGTACCACTTTCGATCATTTCTATTATTGCAGATCTCATTGCAGTGATTCTATGGATTCTTTCGTGTTTATTAGCTTGATATTTACGACCTCCGATCCCTACAGCTTCATTTAAAGACAATCCAAAAGCTTGATCCTTTAAAACGGTATCACCAAGATGTGTGTGAGAGTTAATAAACTTGGGTAAAAGCAAATGATGAGGAAAAGAAAATTTTACATCATTTTCATCTTTCGATGAGTTATAATTAATATTTAAAATTCTACCTTGCTTATTGATATCAATCAGTACGTTCTGCTTTAATCTGAGATCATCTCCAATTAAGGCGAATTTACTAAATATCTGGTGAATAATTGCCATGTTGGGGACACAGTTCTAAATAATCTAGAAATTTCTTGTTAATGGATGGTTCAAGGTAATTTTGCTTTAAATAGTAAAGACATTTTTTAATGAAAAAATTTTTTATAGAATGAAGTGAAAACATTGCTACTTAATCTTTACTCAAACAATATATCGTAGTTTTAAATGGAGATCTGTTAATTTTTACAAGAATGTTTTAAGAAATAAATGCTAACAAATGCAATACAATGAAAAAAACCTGATGATATATTAATTATAGCTTGATACCTCACATTCTTTTTGTTAAACATCACATGAAGGTATTTTTCATCAGTTTTGTAGGTGTAAAAATTAAATAGATCTTTTTTTAAGGATTTTTATCATTAATCTAGAATTTTCTTGTAACTGTGCTAATCAGCGAATTTTTTTGCCAATCCAGGTCATACTAGATTCATTTGCTTTAAAATTTTCTAAATTTTATGTTTATGAATAAGATGTGAGCTATTATTCCCTTAAAAAATTCATAATCGTAGAAATTGATAAGATTTACCAATACAGGAAGATTTATAATAAATAGTGATAAAATATAATTATATTAATCCTTTAAACACAGAATAAACCTGTTAGATGAAATTAATCAGTATGAAAATTAACATGAAAATATGTATAAAATTACAAAATTCGTCATAAATCATAACATTTTTATAGACCCTAAAGAAAAAAAATTATCTGCACTCTAGTTTTACTAGTTTGCATCTCCATACAGGAAAAGCTCACCAAAATCGAATTGGTGTGATATAGCTAAGCTATATCGGAAAATGAACCCATAATGGGCAGTTTTCCATCCTAATAAAGAAAAGGAGGTAAAAAAGTGACTATCGAAATTGAAGAGAATGTAGATCTACAACATCGGGCTGAATTAGAGCTTCTATGCCCTTGGTGTCATACTCATACCATCAGTACCATCGTTAATCATGGGACACTTCGTCTGAAGTGCAATGAATGTGGTATGGATGCGTTTGTAACCAGGATTCCCCGTAACAAGAAGCTATCCGATTATATATCTCGAAGATTGATTGCGTGAAAATATAAGATTACACAGGGAGGATCGAACTTCTCATAAAGATTCTGCTATTAGAGCAACATCTCTCAGGAACCCTTCATGCCCTGTCCAGCTGCTTTTTCAAACCTAGGATCTCAGCATAACCATCCATGTCCATGAAACCATGTCCACTTACATTGAAAACAATAACTTTTTCCTCATTTTCTTTCTTACACTTTATTGCTTCATCTATAGCACACGTAATACTGTACGCTGATTCAGGTGCAGGAAGAAAGCCCTCTGCTCGTACAAACTCTCTAGCCCTCTCAAAAACATATTTTTCATCTTCTGGATAAGCTACTGTGTCAATGTAACCGTGATGCCTTAATAAGCTCAAGATTGGTGAACAGCCATGGTATCTAAGACCATCACCACGAATAGGTACCATTGTTACTTGATGTCCAAGTGAATACATTTTCAACATAGGAGTCATTTCTGCGTGATCAGCAAAGTCATACTTATACTCTCCCTGTAAATTCGGGGCTGCCTTACTTTGTGAGGCAATAAACTTAATTTCTGTTTTCTTCTTAAGGACATCACGCATGAAGGGAATAGCAATCCCACCAAAGTTGCTACCCCCACCAAGACACGAAATCACAACATCAGGATATGTTCCAGCAAGCTCCATCTGTGCCTTGGTTTCAAGGCCTATTATAGATTGATGTATTAAAACATGATTCAATACAGAGCCAAGACAATAAACTGCTTTCGGGTCTTTCTTGGCTTCTTCTAATCCTTCAGAAATAGCAATTCCCAGAGAACCATTATGGTTGGGGTCTTCCTTATATAATTTCTTTCCAAAATCCGTTTTGTTACTAGGAGAAGCATAAACATCTGCACCATATAATTGCATGAATTTTAATCTCTGCTCTTTCCAACGATAAACAGCTCGAACCCAAAAAACAGTGCAATCTAGATCATTTAAACTCGCAGCATAAGCAAGTGCATTACCCCATTGACCTGCCCCTGTTTCTGTTGTGAGTCGTTCAAAGCCTTCTTGTTTTGCATAATAAGCTTGAGCAAGGGCAGTGTTAACCTTATGGCTACCTGTTGGGCTAAAAAATTCTGATTTATAGAATAATTTTGCGGGCGTCCCTAATTTTTCCTCAAGATTTTTTGCCCTGAATAATGGTCTTGGTCTTCCTGCAGCTAAATATAGGTTACGAATTCCCTCAGGAATGGGTATCCATCTCTGATTCGACATTTCTTGTTTTAAACATTCATGTAAGAGCATGTTGGGCAGGTCTTTAACTCTTGAATACCCTTCAGGAGGATCTTTAGGTGGTGGGAGAGGTTCTGGTAAGTCTGGGATGATATTATACCATTTATCTGGCAAATCATCAGCTTTAAGAATAAATTCTCTACTTTCTGACATGTTTTGCACCTTTAGATTCATAGAAATAATAAAATTAATATTTTTTATATTTTCTGCGACTCTATTTTGGAGAAATGGTCAAGAATAAAGGATTTATTTAAAACAACGAAACCTATGCACTCTTAATCAGGCCTTTCTTCGTTTAATGAGATTTTGAAAAGTATGATTGAATTCGTGTGCCTGCTTCTCGGATATCTTCTTGGTTTAAAAAACCATAAGATACACGAACGTGGTCAGGGGTAGCAGTTCCAAATTCTGTTCCTGGGACCACTATTATCTGACAATTCTCTAAGAGAATTTCAGAGAATTCTGTTCCATTCATCCCTAGGCCTCTGACGTTGGGGTAAATGTAAAAAGCCCCTAGTGGATTATAATTTAATTCAATACCTTTAACAGAAGTAAAAGCTTTAATAGTCTCAGTACGCCTTTTTATAAGGGTCTCCATCATTGCCTCCCTAATGGAAGAGGGAGAATGTAAAGCAATTCTGGCAGCTATTTGAGCTGGACTGTTTGCACAAGCAGTATTATATTGATGAACTAATGAAATAGGAGTAAGAAGTTCAGGGGGAGCTATAACATAACCAACACGAAAACCAGTCATACAATAAGTTTTAGAAAAAGATGAAATAATAATCACGTTATCATAGTCAATTTCTGCTGCACATGTATGTTTGTGGCCATTAAATGTGATTGCTTCATATGCTTCGTCGGATATTATGGTAACTCCTTTATCCGTTGCAGTTTCGACTACTGCTTGGATCTGTTCACGATTCATTACACTACCAGTCGGATTACATGGGAAGTTTAGAACAAGAGCTTTGGTCTTTGAGGTGATAGCTTCGTTCACTGCTTCTGCTTCTAGTTCAAATTTGTCATTCAAAGGAATTGGTCTTACTACTCCTCCAGCAAGCGTAATTTGGCTAGCATAGTAACCAAAAGTAGGATCTTGGATGAGAACTTCATCACCAGGGTTAATAAGAGCAAAGAATGTATCAATCAAAGCTTCTAAACAACCTGAAGTAACAACGATTTGATCTGTAGAGTAATCGAGATGATATTCAGTTTTATATCTAGCAGCCAATGCCTCTCGTAGTTCGAAGAGTCCAGCATTCGGAGAATAACGGTGAGAAAGAGGATCATCAAGGGCAATTTTCAATTGATTGATAATCTCAGGCATAGTTGGAATATTTAAATTTCCAAGCCCAAAAGAGAGAATCTTGAGAGAAGAGGATTTTGCGATTTTATGTTCAAGATCAAATAATTTTCTCAATCCTGATGGGCGAATCTGAGACATACGAATGGCGATTCGCTTAGAATCAAAAATGTTTTTCTCTACTGTCATTCTATTTGCCTAGCCCTTATTTTTTTATGAAAAAAAGAGTTTTACCAAAGAAAAATAGATGATCATTTGGAGTTTTCAGAGAATTACTATTTGCAATAGGAAATGAATAGTCCTTAAGTCTTTTTTTTAATTTCAAAAAATTGAACAAAAAATGTCACACTTCCCAGAAATAATTCTTGCATCCCAATCCCCAGCACGAGCCGAGGTATTGAAGCAGGTTCAATTACCTTTTACAGTTTTTCCTAGTGAAATAGATGAAAATGACAATGAAACTGAATTCTCTGCTGATCCTGAAAAGTTCGTGTTAAATATTTCTCAGAAAAAGGCAGCTTTAGTCGCTTCTCAACTTCAATACAAAAAGAAAAATTATATTGTTATAGGATGTGACACAGTTGTCATTGATCCATCTCACACGATTGTAGGTAAACCTAAGGATCGAGATGAAGCGAAAATTATGTTACAAACACTGTCTGGTAAGACTCATACGGTTCTCACAGGCTGTACAATTCTTATTTACCCCGATAAAGTGAAATACCAGACTAAAGTTTCCACATTAGTAAAATTCAGGATAATCTCAGAAGGAGAGATACGGTATTACCTGGAAACGGGTGAATGGCAAAATAGAGCAGGAGGTTATGCAATTCAAGGATTGGGCGCATTTTTAATTAGTAAAATACAGGGAGATTACTTTAACGTGGTAGGACTGCCCATTAGTTGGATTTGGAAAATACTCTGGAATTATTACGGGGAAAAATTCTTCTTCTAAAAAAAGAAAAGTAAAATAAGCTATTCAATACAAAATCGGATCATGCAGCATTCATCATTTGAACATGAAACAATGAAGTTCGCATATCGCTGAAATTAGCAACTTTTATGACTAAACCTATTCCTATTAACTTCTTCAGGGCGTTTCTAATTGTCCGATCAGAATAGGTACATCTCTTCTCCAAATCTCCTGATGTTAGAGGCCCCTCTTGACATAAAATTTCGAAAATTCTCTTTGCACTTTGAGGCAAAGGTATTGAACTAATAATAGTTGGTAATTCTTTATTGATCTCTTCTTTATCTAGCAAAATTTGCATCAAGTTCTTTTTTCACCAATTTCATACTATTTAATGGGAAATTTGAGCAAAATTGAATTTAAAATGACAGTTTTTTCCTGTGCATGTTGTTAGTGTTGTTAGTGTTGCTCGTGTTGATCGTGTCGCGCGACACTTTTAAACTTTTGTATCAATGAAGAAAATGATACTAACAATGTTAAATAAAAAAGATTATTCTATTATTGAATTTCTGTTCTTCTAGGTCTCTTATGGATTCTTACAAGTAAAGAAACCAGAGATACAATTCTTTAACTCTGTTATTTTAAAAATGATAGTGGAACAGACCAGAACTTCGGGGCTTCCACTCTAGATCGGTTGAACTTAGCCGTGCTTAAGACCCGAACCCGAAAAGCATAACCTCTCGGTCTTAGGGCTGTTCATTCCCATGCCTGACCCAGTTTAACCTCGCTTTCTTATTCCTCTCTCCAGAGGAATCTCAGCCAGAAGCCACCTAGTCGGAGGATCTCTCATTGCACAAACCAAGGAGCCTTACCAGGCTTCAGCATCTCAGTTCTGGGATTAAGCTCGTCATATAGCGTTACGATTTAGCTGAGCCGCTATCCTCAGCCGCCTACTGTTCCAAGTAGTCTGTCTTATGGGCCTTTATAAAGACCATCTCTTGATAATAAAGAGGTTTCTCTATGAGCTATCCACCTCTTTTATCGTGGTTCTCCTGATTTACTTAATCTATATTCATAATTAAGCATAGATTCAATTGTCAGAAACGTGAGAAAGATTAAATAGATTCAGATATAAGACAATTATAGTCTTTTCTTAACTAAATAAAGGGTTTCTTCAACAATATGACTAAGATCTGGTTGATGATCCTTGACCTTTTCCAATGATAATTCAAGACAATCGAAAACTGGACTTCGACAAGTATTAACTGACATCGTGAACTCTCTAGATGGTATTTATTCAGGTTTCTGTGTAGATACAGATGGACTTCTAATTGAAGAGGCGAATTTAGAAGGTACGCTAGGTAAAGAAAGCAGTCTTATTCTCTGTTCTTTAGTGGCTGGAATTCAATCGAACATGGATACCATTAGACACGAAATTGGGAGTTCCCCCTGGGTTTCTTTCACTGCAGAAAGAAATAATTTTAAATTATTTTTACGAGCAATTGGGCGTATCGCTTTCTTAGGAGTCTTGACAGATCCTTATGTGGATCTTGAGCTCTTGAAGTTGATAATTGGCCCAGCTATTGATTCAATAATGCAGATAATACAACAATGGCCTCCTTCAAAGCGTCCTCAATCACAAATTTCATCCTTATCTATTACTCAGAAAGAACTAGATAACATTCTGTCAATGGAGAAGTGAACAGCTCTGTCTAAGCCTCCTGTGCGCGATTCAAGAATTCCTTGCCCTAATTGCAAGAATGGAACCCTTTTTTGGAATCCTGAGGAAAGATTGTATGTTTGTACTAAATGTGGAATACAGGAAGCAGCATTAGAGACTTGGATCAATGCAGCTGAACATCGAAAAAAAAAGAAGTTGCAAAAACGTGAAAAAGAGCGCCAATGGGCGTTAGATATTCTAGGAGTAGAAAATCGTTTAAATCCTCCAAAAAAACAAAAGCAAGAGCAAGAATGGGAGGATATAATCGATTTGATAAAGAAGAAAGAGTCTGAATCTTAGATTTATTACTTTCTTATGTCAATAATGTTTTATCACATTTAAAGATGTTATTTTCTCTTGATCCAAGAAAGAAATATTTTCGTATAAGTAATGAAAAACACTTAATTGAGGATATAGGTAGATTCTAGATAGAGATTGATTTCACACAAAGACTGAGAATCCTTTTCAATTTGGTTTCAACAAGTAAAAGGTGAGACCTAATATCATGGGAACTTCCGAAACGTCAGAAGATATTCCTATTCAATTTTTTTTGGCCCATATAGTCTTTGATGAAGAACATGGTCCTGTATTAAAATCTCATTTGACCCATGAGTTAGAAATCCCGACAATTATTCTTCAAGGTATCACAACAACGTTATTTACGATGGCAATTGGTGTGGGTGAACCAACAGGAGAGTCTGAGACTGCAATAATACCAATCAATGTTACAGGTATCCGCGGCCGTGTATTGATCCACTCTTTCACAATTGAGGATCCTAAAGCTAGAGGAAAAAATCGAATTGAAAGTTTCATGCTATTTATCCCACGCATTCATCAGGACAAATTATTGCAACATTCTCTTGCTTTCTCAAATATTCTTCAAGAAGCCATCCGAGAAATAAAATTTCAAAACAACAGTAAGCAAGAAGCCTATTCATTAAACAAGGTGTTCAGTAACATTAGGAAAGTTCTTTTAACTAAAATTGATCATACCCTTCAAAATCGAATTAGTGAAATTTGTACAGATACGGAGACGGTTTTGGTTTCAGATGGAACCATTCGAGCTCTTCATAACATCATTCTGTCTCCAGATATAATTTCTTTAGTGAATACAATTCCTACACTCCTACAAGATTATGAGCGTGAGTTAAAGACATTTGGAACCTTCTTTGATGCGCTTCCCATCGAAATACATGGGAAAACTTACAGTAATCAACAATTCTATTTAATATATATTAGGAATAATTTTATCATTGCATTTAGTTCAGGCAAAGGGCGCCTTGGGAGTTTATTCAGAACCTTTCGGGAAATTTTATGGCATTTGAATATACAAGGCTCGAATATTTCACAACCTTATATTTCGAGATATTCAATGTCAATTAATGATGAAATCAAACTATATCCTCAAAATCAGTTTTTAGATAAGAGTTTCGAATTACTCAAAAGCTTTAAACCAATTATTACAGATGTTTCCCTTTTACGGTGTAGTATGGACAAAGTTGACACACTCCGCGCTAGCACTATTCGTGTAGCAAGAAAACATGCGTTTATATGCCAGATTTTCATAGCAATTAACAATATTAGCTCACGATTGTTTCGTACTGATTTGGTTCAAATGGTATTGTCCCAACATGGATCGAACGCCATTGCATTAAGGTGGGCAACAAATAACACGAAAGATACTTCTCTCTTCATGGTCGGTGATTCTACTAAAGGAGTAGGACTATTGAAACTAGTCAGTGAGCAGGTGTTAGAATATCAAGTAAAACCTGACTCAAACAATAATGATAATAGTAATATGCCTAATAAACTTAATATTTAATGAGGAGAACGATTATTGGAAGTAGCGGTAGATTTACACGCTCATTCTATTTTTGCTGGTGGAACTCAAAGCCTTGGAATTAAACCAGAAACTAAGCTTATAAATCGGAAAAAAGGAATTTTACATTTAGCAAAAACGAATCAGACAATGCCATTAAAAGGCGTTGACTTGATTGGGACAGGAGATTGTCAATTCACAATGTGGACTGATATTCTCAAGGAAGCTCTTATTGAAGATATGAAAGGAGTATTTTTTCTCCAAAATAATAATCAAACTCGGTTTATTTTGCAGACGGAAATGATTTTCACGGCAAAGATAGGAGAATATTCTAAAGAAACACATGTAATCTTTCTATTTCCAAATTTTCCCTTAATAGAAACATTTAGAGTTTTATTGGACCAATGGGGGGTTAAACACCATAAAATGGCAAGACCTTTTATTACATGTCAATCTTCAGATCAAGTTGCAGAACGAATTCACGCCATTTTAGATTTAGATCCATGGATCGAGGCTATTCCAGCTCATATTATGACACCCCAAGGAGTTTTCGGATCTGGGAAAGGCAATATTCGTATTAACTATTTATCAGATTTTTTCGCTTCAGCAACTTCAAGATTACACGTTTTTGAGACTGGGTTATCCGCTGATCCCGAATTCTTAGCATTAATTCCTGAATTAGATGATAGAACATTAATATCAAATTCAGATGCTCACTCAAGTGCCTTACATAGGATGGGCCGTGAATTCACTGTTCTTTCTGTATCGAAATTTGATTATCAAAGTATAGTATTAGCTCTACGTAATAATCAAGTGTTATATACAGTTGAATTTCCTCCAGAAGAAGGAAGGTTTTTTTTAACTGGTCATCGTGCAGGAAGGAAACGCCCTGGTTTACACGGTGATAATGATTATTGTTATTTTTCTCCTCAACACGTACCATTAGATGATATTTGCCCAATTTGTAAAAAACCGTTAACAATCGGGGTCTTCCAGAGATGTGTTGAGATTAGTAACACTCAAAAAGGAAAAAGAGTACTTGGGGAAGAAAAACCACCAAAAAAATTCATTCGTATGGTACCATTAATAGATATCTTAAGTCATGTCTTAAATATAAGAACTAAGACAGCTAAGTCTTTAATTAATCAATATCGGCGAATTACAAGTTATATAGGCCCTGAACGGATTTTATGGCAACTTACTTCTGAAGAAGTTGAAGCAAAACTTCATGGTCAAATAGAAACATCGATAATTGAAGCAATTCTACAAGTTAAAGCTGGTAATTTCACTTTTCATCCCTATGGGTTTGATGGAGTATATGGGACTTTGATAATTGGTCAGAAAGGAAATTATAAAAATGTGAATGTGACTCGTTCCTCAAAACCAGTTCAAAAAACACTTTAAAAAAGATATTATCTGTGTAAAGAGCAATGAGTCTATATAAAGTACTTAGTGAGTGAAATCATGGTTAAATTATCTACAAACAAAGAGCTCTGTTTACGCTGTAAGGGCGGGAAATTTTTATGTGGTCTTTCCTATTGTCCCATAATTCTTAAAACAAAGGCCCTATTGCCCGTTAGGAAGATCTTACCTAAATTAAAAAATGAATACTATGGGCCTAGCCCTCCGAGCTTGTTTGTTGGTAGATTCGGATATCCTAAGGTTAGATTAGGACCAATGGCAGCAATTAACTGGGAAAATATTCAGGTAATCGATGAACCTGATATTTGGCAGACAAATATGTCATTAGAAGACATAGTTAACCTCCGAGCAAAGTTATTTCGATTTATAGCTGAACCAATCAAAGTCACAGATATAACCTCGTCCACAAAAATCCTTGAAATCACACAGGAACAAATCCAATCTTCATCTCCTATTGATTTGGAAGTAAAATTCTCTAAAAAACCTCGGTTAGACATAAATTTCGATCGTTTCACCCAACCTATGGGTGCTCGTATTAATATAGACTCTATCCAATTGACAACAACACCTAAAGTCGATCATAAAGTCGATCGAGTTGTAAGTGATTCTGATTTGAATGCTGTCTCTGCAGTCACAGAACTATATAAAACAGAGGCAACAGTCACTCAAATATCAAGAATATTATCTGCTGGCTTATTAGGTTTGACTAAAAATCGAAAGTTTGTACCTACAAGGTGGAGTATCACAGCTGTTGACGATATGACTGGTAATCATCTCAGGAGACAAATTCAAGACTATCCTGAAATTCAAGATTATATGGTTTTTCATAATTCCTACTTGGATAATGATTTTTGGGTTCTATTTATTCCTAGGCGTGAGTGGCACTTCGATTATCATGAAACATGGAAAAAAAAGAGTGCTTGGAATCTTACTAGTTCAACTCCAGGAATTTCAACTGATACTGAAGGGCCAAATGGACGAAAAACTTACGCAACTAATACTGTTGGAGGTTATTATGCTGCTAGATTAGCTGTACAAGAAAAGCTCGTACAAATGAGGCGTAAAGCCGCAGTGGTTGCTTTTCGTGAGGTTGGAAAGGGATATTCAATTCCATTGGGTGTTTGGCAAGTCCGGGAAAACATGCGTAAAGCAGTCAACAATCCATATCAGTGTTTTGATAATTTGCAACAGGCACTTCAATTTATTGGTGAGAATTTAACAATTCCAATGAGATTTTATTATCATCAAAGCCCCATTTTAAATCGAAAAACATTAGATGATTTCTTTTAGAACAAAGATATCGTAACAATTGAAAAGAAAAAATTAATCTCAGTAATTAATATATCATTGAAGAATAAAATGCATTAATATAAAGGATTTCTAGAAAGAAATTGTCAGTAGGCCTGTGAATTCCCATGGTTTATCGTGAGTCTTTGACTGCTGCTATTACACGATATTATGTTTTCAACGGTCTTTTTCGTGAGGGAGAGGAGCAAATGACCTTCGAATCAGCCGATGCAAACCTAATCGAAGTGAGTCAAACACTAGAAAAAGAATTCGCAGGAACCGCACGAGGGTTTTATGTCGAATTGGATAGTTTTGATGATGAAACTCATCAATGTGAAATAATCGTTGGATTCACGATTTGGCCATATGAAGATGATGAAAATGAAGAACAACTTATTCTAAGAAGCATACGTGATGAACTTGAAAAAATAGGGTTTGTAGAGGACGATGCATATTATCTAGGTGACGGGCCTGATATTCGTTAACACCTAAAAGATCCTATTAAACTGTTTTGATGAAATAATGCAATTTTTACTCTAAAAATGATGATAGTATTGAATTTTTTTGCCATACAGACGTTGAAATGTCATATGAACCGTTTGAGGGGGAATTAATCCTGCTTCAGTTATATAAGCAGAGATATTATTTCGGTCAATGGTTTCAAAAGCAGGGTTAACAACCCTAATACCTGGAGGAACATCATCATCCCAAATTTCAAAGGGAGCACGCATTTCAATTTCACTAAGTCGGCCTATGCTGGTAGCTTGATCATATTTTAAAAGCGAGGTGCAAATATAGAGAGGAATATGTTCTTCTTCCGATGCTAGAGCACAGAGACGGGAACCAATCTTATTTAAAGCTACCCCTTCAACAGTAATAGCATCTGCTCCCATAAAAATCATATGAGGATTGTAAATGTTCATTGCCCATCGCATTGCTGAATCTACAATGTGAGTAACTCTAATGTTATTCTCTAATAGTTTTTTTGCTGTCTTTCTCCCTTGATAAAGAGGTCGAGTCTCTGTGTTAATTACTTCGAAGTCCTTCCCTTGCTTAGCTGCTTCAAGAAAAATCCCCACTGTAATAGACGAATGGCAGTGGGTGAAAACTCGCGAGCCATCTTGTATTCGTTCGGCCCCAGTTTTAAAGATTTTCAGCTTAGCTTCATTTATTAAGTTAATATACTTCTTGCCATGAATATCAGCAGTTTCTTTTCCATCTAGCCGTATCCCTGTCATGACATATCGTAAACCATTTCTTAATGCTGGCTCTGTAACTCTAACACTGCTAAGTTGATCAACAACAGCCTCTAAGTGTTTAAATAGATCATCTCCTTTTAATGGAACAGTTTTGGCATGTTTTGCGAAAGCTTGAACCCCAAAAATAGCAACATTCGTAGCACCTTGAATGGTTAAATTTTTAATTTTCTTCATTGTAGTTTTTAGTTCACGAAACTCTGGAGTTTCTGTAAAATTACCTCTCAAAATAAAATCTCTCCTTTAAAGTCTCCTAACAGCTTAAGATGCAATTTTAAGTTTACTTAATATTTCTATTATTAACCCAAAGCGAAGTTTAGTTTATTTCACTCCACATAAAGGTCTATAAGAAAAAGTGTAAATATCTCAAAGAAGCTAAAAAACTCATGAGAAATTCCAATTCTGACTGGTAGTAGCCCATATCAATGATGAAAAAGTAGCTTCATTTAAAAAGTTTAAGAATATAAATTAGTAATATCCCTCTTTTTTGAATAACGGAAAAGATATTGAGTGTTTCCTCAAAATTAATTAAGTTGATTTTCTAGCCATTCTTAATTATGATTTGTAAAGATTTATGAGTGCAAGTAGAAAATTTATTTACAAAAAATACATTAATTTTTTTGGAATTATTGACTACTCTATTACGATCGGTGGTTATTAGTGTCGAGTATATTGCGAAGAATTTTCAAAGGAAAAAAGGTCGAGAAATATGAGATTACCATTATTGGTCTCGACGGCGCTGGTAAAACCACAATCGTTAATAGACTTTTACGTTCAGAATTTGTACCTACAACACGAACCCTCGGTGTCAACTATCGAACCGTGAGATATCGTCAAATTGAGTTCAATTTGGTTGATTTAGGTGGACAAGAGATATACCGTAACCTTTTATGGCATGATTCTCTAGAAAAAGCGTCAGCAATCGTTTTTGTACTTGATAGTGCTGATATTCGTATCACAGAAGCATCAGAGGCTTTCTGGGATTCCATTCAGAGAAACGAGAAAGCCCCTGTTCTCTTCATTGCTAATAAAATTGACTTAGAGGGGGCTCGAGCTTTTGATCTAATTGTACAGGATCTTGATTTACCTCGCGCGCAAAGATCAGATAGACCTGTAGGCTTATTTCGGGTATCAGCAAAGACTGGTGAGAATTTTTATGATGCATTTGACTGGATAGCCGATATATTGGCTGGAGTTGAATCCACATTCAAATGTAAAGTACGAGTAGTAATTTTAATTGATCTCGAAACACATCAGATCTATACTACGAAATTCATAAATATAGAACGTCCTATCCTGGATCAGCTAAATTTGGGTATTAGTGAAACAGTGAAAGAATTATCAAAGAATCCAACTGGAATGGAAGTAATAACAGCTTCCGATCTTCAGCTTGTTATAGTGAAAAATCATCCTTTAGTGATTGGACTCATAATAGGGTACTCCGATTCCGTCGTACGATCAAAATTGATAGCTGAACGATTAATGAAAACAGCATCAGCTTCGATTGAGATTGATCAATTTGACTCACGTGTGCTTCTGAAATTGATGGAGAAACAGTGGCCTTTAGACATTTATAAACCAATAATTCGATCTGCAGATAATACCAAGTGATATTCTTTGGATTATGGATAAATATCAGGAGAATTTAACTATACCAAAATGGGGCAGATTGGAAAATACTTAAACGTCAATATTGTAATATAATAGTGTTCACTTTTTCTCAAGAAGAGAACATGGAAATACTATGCCTTAGCTATAATAAGATCGTACTATCTCATTGTTGAGAGCATATCAGAGATAATCTTTCAATCCTAATACATCTTTCCGTCCAATTTCCGATTTCCCTAAAAGCTTACGTTCTAATTCTTCAAATTCTTTGATAATCTTATCACTAATGCTGGGATGAATGGCTTTTTTTGCTTCAAAAAAATGACGTTTTTCTATTAATTCCGTGTTTAAATCTTCACGGAGTGCAATCATAACAGCTTCACGGCAAATTGCAGCTATATCTGCACCTACATATCCATCTAAGTCACTAGCAAGTTGGGAAATGTTGACATCCAACGCCAGCCTCATTGCATTTGTATGAATCTGTAGGATTTTTTCTCGAGATTCAGTATCAGGAGGCTTCACCAATAATAATCGATCAAACCTCCCTGGTCTGAGGAGAGCTGGGTCGATCATATCTGGTCGATTACTTGCACCTAGTACAACAACATCACGAAGATTCTCTAAACCATCTAGTAATGATAATATTTGGTTCACAACACTCTCCGTGACGTGGCTACCACCAGCAAATACTCCTCGGCGAGGAGCAATGGCATCAAGCTCGTCTAAAAATATAATAGAAGGAGATGCTTGTTTAGCTTTCCTAAAAACTTCACGAACAGCTTTTTCACTTTCACCAACCCATTTTGACAGAAACTCAGGCCCACGAATTGCTATGAAATTTGCTTGGCTTTCAGTAGCAACAGCTTTGGCTAAGAGGGTCTTTCCAGTCCCAGGTGGACCATAAAGAAGAATACCATGGGGAGGGGTAATACCATGGCGCTTAAACATCTCAGGATAAATAATGGGCCATTCTACAGCTTCAATAAGTTGTTGTTTCACCCCTTCAAGACCCCCAATATCTTTCCAGTGAATATTTGGAATCTCCAACAGTACTTCGCGCATAGCTGAGGGCTCTGTAATTTTAAGTGCTTCATCGAAATTTTCTTTCGAGACAACTAATTTTGAAAGAATTTCTGGCGTGAGAGGTTTATCAAAATCAATTTTTGGTAAAACTTTTCGAAGAGTATGCATTGCAGCTTCTTTTGTAAGAGCAGCGATGTCTGCTCCAACAAAACCATGTGTTTTAGCAGCATATTCTTCTAAATCGACATCTTCATCAATAGGCATTCCTCTTGTATGAACCAACAAGACTTCATAACGCCCATTTCTATCTGGAACCCCAATTTCAATTTCTCTGTCAAATCGTCCAGGTCTTCGCAAGGCAGGATCGAGTGCATTAGGCCGGTTCGTTGCCCCAATAACTATAACTTTACCACGACTCTTTAAACCATCCATCAAGGCCAACAATTGAGCAACAACTCGTCTTTCTACTTCTCCAGTGACTTCTTCCCTTTTTACTGCGATTGAATCTAATTCATCTATAAAAATAATACTTGGGGCGTCTTTCTCAGCTTGTTCAAAAATCTCACGAATTCGTTGTTCACTCTCTCCATAAAATTTTGACATAATTTCGGGCCCAGCAATTGATACGAAATTAACTCCTGATTCATTTGCAACAGCTTTGGCAAGTAATGTTTTTCCTGTACCTGGAGGTCCATGTAATAAGACACCTTTTGGAGGATCGATCCCTAACCTTTCAAAGAGTTCGGGATGTTTCATCGGAAGCTCGATCATCTCTCTCACACGCTTAATTTCCTCCGATAGGCCACCAATATCCTCGTATGTCACTCGTGGCATCATTCGAAGATCCTTAGGAGCTTCTTCAACAATATTGACTTCTGTTGTATCTCCTACCGTAACAATGCCTTCTGGGTCCGTTGCAACGACCACAACTTTAATCTCACCCAAAGATACGGGACTTGATGCGCCGAAGAAACGAGAGATGAAATCATCCATTCCTGTTCCACTGGATCCTCCAGAGGGAGGAATCTTACGGATTTGCCCCGTTATAACCAGTAAATCACCACGTGAGACTGGATGATTCTGTAAACGTTCACGAATAATTTCTGATCTAACTAAAAGCCTAATACGTTCTTCTGCAGGTGCTATAGTGATACGATTTGCTTCTCGTTTTTTGATTTGCCGAATTCGAACAGTTTCACCTAAACTTGTCCCCACATTCCCTCTGATTAACCCATCCATCCTGATGATATTTTTCCCCCGATCTTCTCGTCTTCCAGGTATGACCAAGGCACCTGTTTTTCTTCCATTAGCTCTCTCACTAGAGATTTCAATTATATCTCCTGTTTCTAATCCATTTTCCCGCATGATGGAATAATCTATGCGAACCAATCCTCGTCCCACGTCCCCCTGGTTCGCCTCTGCAACTTTTAGTAGTAGTAATTTTGAATCATTATCGTCGCTCATTTGGCAAGCAATTCTCCAATGCCATTTTTCTGCAATTAAATCCTAGTTTGATCTCATTTAAATAGTCTAACAAAGATGGTGATCTAAGTGAAAACAACAACACTGTGTATGATATTCAGCTATCACTCTTGTAAAGTTTTTCTTCTATATTTATTTTCTATACAAAGTTTAGACATTAGATATTAACTGCAATTCATTCAGTTGTTCCTAGTAATTTTCCTACATATATGGGTTACACTATTACTTCACTAGGAATTATGTGATAAATCTAATAATTTTTGGAGGTATGCTTTTGCATCCATAACTTCTTTCTTCGCATCCACCTCTGAGTCTGCTGATTTTGATATAATTAAGCGAATATTTTTTTCCTCTTGATAAGCTTCTGGAAGTGATTTTATCCACACATCATACTTTTGACGCACTCGTATTAAAAACGGGGCAAGTAAAGATTCATCTGTGAACGATGATGTAAATTCTGTTTCATAGTAACTCATATGTTTCTCTTTTATTAAAGCCATAATTTCGGACTCAATTAAAAGATACATTGCCTTCATTTCCCGAGGTACCCCAGGAAGACAGAAAATCCATGTATTTGAGTCTTTATGGTTAAAAAAGATTCCAGGGGCAGTCCCAACAGGATTATCAATAGGATCAGCGTTTACTGGTAGAATTGCCATTTTTTTTCGTGCTGGGGTAATTTCAGACGTTTCTACCAGTTTTTTATTGAATAAAACTTGGTAGCGTTGTGTAACTATTGATAAAGCTTTAGCGTTAAGTTCTGTGTCAACACCTAGTGCTTTTGATAGAAAGAATGCTGTTGAGTCATCCCAAGTCGGACCTAAACCTCCCGTTATAAGAATAATTCGGTAATCATTCGATAAGAGTGCGTGAGAAATCTCGATTGGTACAATTTCTGGATCATCAGGAACAGTAATGATTTTTTTTACGACAAATCCTAAATTTGTAAGATTTTTCGCAAGATAAGTCGCATTTGTATTGATAGTTTTACCTGATAGTAACTCATTTCCTATTGAGATTAACAATGCGTTCAGCAATCTTTCAACCTTCAAACATGAATTGATAGTTTAGCCTTATCTTGAAATTTAATTTCTTTTCTCTTATAAATAATTGCTTAAATTTTTCTTTCATACTTTCATGAGTCATACCTTTTTTTATGTAAATTAAGTTGATTTTCCCTTAGTTTTTGCCAGCGGTATAGCTAATAAAGGCATTTTAGATCCACAGAGTGTTTGATTATTTGATTAATTTAAAAAAGGGGAAAAGTATAGTGTGTGTATAATACTGAAACATATAAAGAACCCTCTACCTAAGTGGTAATGAAAAGAGACTACACCTCATTATCGAAGGATGCCAGCCAATATGACATCGGAAGCAGGAGAACTCCTTTCAAAGGAAGTTCTTCATAAGATTCGAGATTTAGTGACTGAATTACGATCAATTGACCCAACAGTGCAAGCTGTCTCCACTTTAAACGAAGCACAAAAATTAGTGATAGAAATCGAAAAATTGGAAAAAGACTTGCCTACAGCAGGATTCTTTAAAAAGAGGGGAATGAAAAGATCCCTTACTCAAAATAAAGAGAAATTTGGTAAATTATCTGAGGATTTACTAAATACCCTTTTAGTTGGATATCGTAAGATTTACTTTGACTTGGCAAATAACATCAAAGAAATTGCCAAATTTATCCCCCAAGAGACAGAAACCATTCGTAAACTACAAATTCCCAGTTTTAACATCAAAGAGATTGTGAAATTTAGTTCAAATGTGCTTAGAACCTATAATCAGATTTCAGAGGTTCTAAGAGGAAAAAATGTATCTATATTATTGTTTAATCGAGAGATTATCGAACTTTATGGAAAATTTGTTAATTTTGATGAAGAAAAGATTCGAATAACGAATCAAACAACAAAAACAAGCATTCATGTGATGACTATTCCTGATTTACTAGAAGTCTATAGTCAGTTGGAAGCGGAAAACGCATATTTAAAGCAGCGCAGAAAAGGTACAGAAGGTAAAATCCAACTGGCAATAATTCAAATGTCTTCTGAGTTACAACAACATATCGATACAGTAGCCTCAATTGGTTTGGATCTTTGGGCAAAAATTGATGTACTGAAGGAGGAAATACAAGATATTCAAGCCAGTACGGAAAAAACAACTTCAGTAGAAACTCTCATCACATTGGAAAAGAGATTGAATTCATTGAGTAATGAATTCGTAAATGCTCTAAGAACTTATGAAATTTCATTAAAAACAGAAACTGAGGATCAAATCGGACGTATTATACAGATTACAGGAAGAGAAGGACTGGAATCTTCTTTTTCACCAGTTCCAGAAACAGATGTTTCATCTACAAATATACCCACTATAATCCAAGATATTGAGAAAATCCGTTCTTGGCGTCAACAACAAATTATTGTTACAAAGAAGCTGATCAGTACATCAGAACTAATAAACGCTTCTAAAGCTATTCGTGCAATGAAGATACCAGTTCCATCTGATTTCACTAAGGATATACGAGCAATTGAAAAAGAGGCAGCGAAAACAAGAGACCTTCAGGAATGGGTAGAACTCGCAAAAAGATATCACGAATTGAAGTCAGCTCTAGCTGAAGAGTGTCAAAACTATTTCTTCAGATTACTAGAAAATCCTCACATCCAAGAAGTTATAAATTTAAGTGAGGGGCCTCAAATACCGATTATTCGCGATTTTGAGGCTTTATCACCCAGTGAATTAAGTAGTAAGGCTCGAGAAATAAAGGATTGGGAGACTCGACTGGTTGCTTATTTTTCTAAACCAGCTCAACAAAGTCTCAGACAAAATTTGTTGAATCTCTATGATTCACGTGAAAGTTTACGGGATATTCTATCTGAAGACCTAAAAGATCAAATCGAATATCAAAGAAAACATAAAATTGTGGAAGAAATAGATATTCGTGACTTAGTTCATGAAATCGAAAGACTTCATAGACTTAATACAAATATTAAAACTGAACTTTGGAATAAAATAGATAATGAAATACATCCGATTTATAATCAACTGATAAATCTAGAAACAATTCCCCCTAAATTAAAGGTTCATGTTCCAATTCTTGCAGTTGACGATTTGAAATCATTCCGAGATGAGGCTAGTGCTGTTGCCCAAAAAAGTACCCAAGAGCTTTTAGATGAGTATGAAAAGATTCCAGTTTGGAAGTACAAGATTTCCTCACGGATCCGTGAGAATTTAAAGTCGATTCCATTTCCATTAATTCCTATAGAGACACGATTTGACCTACGAGAAAAACGCAGTAAAATCGTGGATTTAATTGATGAATATTCAGAATCAGGAAATATTGAGGCTGTAATTAAAGAATACATTTCTTTCCTTGAAACGATTGAAGAAAATAAAAATGAAATTCTTATTGAATTAAAAAAGCAGATAACAAATCTCGAGGGAGTCGATAGAAGACTTTTTAGGCTATTAAAATCTCGAAAAAGCAGTTTAATCTATTCTACTGATAGAGAAATTGATGACCTTGATTATTCTGAAGCTTTAACCGAATTTTGGCAATTAAGAGCTTTTGTTGAACGAAAAGCTTCCACATTGGCTGAACAAATGGAACGGGAAATATCCTCTCATATACAGGACTATTCTAAACTTCCTAGCCAGTATACAATCTTTTTTGAAGAAACCCTGAAACTTATGAACGAGAAAATGGCTGAGATTAAAACTCACAAGGATATTATCAGATTAGTCAACGTTTTTGAAAGTTATAGCTTGGAAAGTTTGCAAATGGCGAAAGATTCCTTAGCTACACTTCACCAAAATCTCTACAATTGGCTAAGACTCAGTCTTCCACGGATAAATGAAATAACACCGCTTGATGATCGGGTTTTTGGTGCTGAGAAAAAAATTGCAGATTTTGAAGCCGAGGAAGTGTCCCATGAGCGGTTAGCACACAAATTACGGCAGCTAATTTTTTTGTATGACACAGAAATCGTCGCTGTTCTGTTAGCACATGGTGTAAAGGAATCACGAAAGGTTCTGAAAAATGTTAATGATTTGAAAGAAGTTGGGATCAATATTATCGAGTATGTCGGGGGATATATCGAAACATTTAGCCAAGTAATAGTTAAAAATCAAGAAGATGTCCAATTACTGGAAATAACTGACGTTTTTGTTGAAATTGATCGCTTGCAAACTGATACAAAAGCTTGTCGTGAAATTAGATCCATGGGAAAACGCTATATTACTGAAATTCAAGATGCGGTTGAATATTTATTTAATCATTACCAAATTGACTTACGGCAAGACGAACGAGTTGATCTTGCATATCTGAGTCAATTTCAAGAAATTGCTACAACAAATCACATTAGCCGCTTAACACAAGCAATACTTGAACTAGTTTCAGTACGAGGGACCGTCATTGAAATCATGAAGAAAATTGAAAAAGATCGAAATGCTGCTCTACAGATTGAGTTGGGGAATTTAGAATATTACTCTAACATTCAGGAAGTATTCAAGAGATATACAGAGGAAGCGTCTGAGAATATTTTTCCTTTATCTAAATTAGTAAAAGCTCGTGAGGAATTCTTAGATTCTCATGATCTTAGATATATTCTGGAGTTAATACCACTAATAGATGAACAAAGAAAAGAATGGAAAAAGGTTTCAGTGCAATTGAACCATTGGCATCATGCTATTCGTATGTTCCGTCCTCGGTACACCCCAACGGAGAGCAGAGAGGAGAACTCACGACAGTATAAAGAAATATCTAAGAAAATCAGAGAAACATATCCTCATAATAAGGTTATTCGATCGTACTTATCTCTAGTAATGAAATTACTTATTGAAATCAAATCTGGTATTAAACTGGAAAAATAGCCAATATAATAATGAATATATAGATAAATAATACAAATAGAGCGTGTTGAAATGTCAATTGAAGGAGGAACAGAGTCAGAAATCTTCGCAATCGGTATTGGTGAGTGTGGGTCAAATTTAGTAGGTAGTTATTTAGCCAAATCAAAAAAAGGTGAGTTACCTCAGCGCATCAGAGAATATCTAGTGATGAATACTGATCGTGGTGATTTGTTAAAAGCACGAAAGAAGTATTCCATTTCCAAGAAGAGAACACTTCTTTATTCAGATGCAGAGATTGGAGTAGGTGGAAAATTTTCTGCGGGTTATGAAGCAGTTATGAATTCTCAGGATATTGTACTAAATCAGTTACAAGGGCTTGGTTACGAGGGAATCAGTGGTTTTTGTATTTTTACCAGTTTTGGAGGAGGTACTGGATGTGGTGGAACTCCTGCTTTAATACGATTGTTAAGAAACCGTTTTGCTGAAGAGGAGAAACGTAAAATTTTTATTTATGTTTTTGGGGTCTTACCATTCGTTAACCAGTCTTCTGAAGCGATTAATAGCGTCTGGGCGTTATCAAGATTATTGCGACTCCAACTAGAGGAAGGAAACATGGGGCCAGATCTTATCCTTCTTCTTTCTAATAGAACAATGCTTGAACGGGTTTTAAGTTGGCAACGTGGGGAATCTGTTGATTTATTGAGTAGACAAATCGGAAGGAATTTAGCTGATTTAAGTAGTGAGCAGGTTAGTTCCAGTGTTCCAACTGTTATCGGCCAAGACGGAACAGCTTATCCAGCTCAGATAGAAGAGGCTTTTGTTGAACTAATCAACCCTCTAGCTTTAGAATCGATTGCTGAAATGTTGTCTCCTGGAGTACCTGAAATCGGAAAGGAAGTATTACCTACTACCGATATTGGTGACTTTGCATTGAAATTGGATAGCGTTGTTGTACCAGCAATGTTTGACGATTTATCCGTTTTTCCAGAAATTGGAGGAATGGACTCTCAACTATCCACTGCAGTTGAATACACTCTTTCTAACTGTAGCTTGACAAATATGGGAACAAATCCTGCTGCTTCATCTGTTTTCTCTGTACTCAGTGGTCCCCGTAATATTGCACGAGTGGAGTATGATCCACTTTTGAAAAAGGCATTGACACCATTTTTAGCTAAGGGTGCAAGTATTTCTCCAACTTACTGTGCCTATGATGATGATACCACACGAGCCTCGCTCCTTCTATTATTTGGTTTGCCAAAAATACCAGAATTATATGATATTCTTGAGGAGGCCAAAGCACTCATCAATCTTCATAGTGGTGACTCGGAATTGAAACAACATTGGTTTAAACGATCAAAAGGAACAACAAGGAAAGAATTAGATGCAGCGGTTAATGATTTGGAGAAGTTATTTGGTTACTACATCAAACCAGAATAAGGTGCTGGATTAAGTTGGACGAAAATGATCACCCAAGGTTCGAATCTACACGAGACTCACCTGATTCTAACGAACTTCTTAGAAATCAATCGAACTTGGCACCTGATAAAGATAAACAGAAGTATCCCTCATTTAATTTTTGGACTTCACGAGGTAACATGGGGGAGAAGATCAATCTCCTCATTGGTTTGAATCTCTTACTCATTAAGCTTCTTTCAACACTAGTTACAACTTTAAGGAGTGAGGATGGCCTAAATGATGATGTAATTGAAACATTAACCATGGTCCAGGAATTTCTTTCTAAAATGCGTTTACAACCGGAATCAGGTTTGGAAATTCTAGAAAAAATAGAAAAAATCGATTTGGAAGTTTCTTCATTACTAGGTGCACACTCTACTATTTCAACACCAACAGAAGCTTCAGGAATGCCTCAAACAACAAAGCCTCTAGAGGAAAAAATAGGTCTATTTCTACGAAATACTGAATATCTGGACAAATGGGGAATCGTTGAGACTATTGACAAATTATTTTCCTCATATTCGAATTTGTCTCACTTGGGTTTTCCTAATTACTATTTTGCTGCATGTAAAGAGCTACATCGTTACGAGCTTCAATCAGAATCTTCTCTCCCTAATCCACGTGAAATTATTCAGATTCCATCTTTTGAGTTAAAGAATCTTATTGGTAAGCTCTTACGAGAAGCCCCCGCCGCACGCTTACTCCAAAACCTCCGTCGATTGTTTCCTAGTGAAGATGAATTAAGTCTTACATCTTTGGAACAAGAACAAGTCCAAGATATTGTAAAGAATTATTATCTGAGTATTTCAGAGTACTCTGGTGATAATCGAAAGCTGCAAGACTCTCTTCGTGTCTCCTCCAGTATTTTAAAGAATTATAATCTCGGAACAGGAGATCTAGAATCTAGAATACCTAATATTTCATTTTCTGTTGTGAAAGAGATTTATCTAGACTTACAAAATGCCACAGAGAATGATTTCAAGCAATTCATTTACTCTGAAACGATTATTATGATCAATCGATTAAATAACACAATGTTAGAAAATGACAAGTTTGTGACGTTTTTAAGACGCTTGAAATAACCTGTTTCCCTGAACATTGTAATAAGATTCAAAGACATTTACTAGGCATCTTTAATTAACCCTAATAAAAGATTAGAATTTTAACTGCTGGAGTCTTGAAGCTTCGAAAATCTTTTAGAATCTTTGAGTTTATTACTCAACAATAGTGAAAAGATGTGAGGAAATAGTATGGGCTTAGAAGATGACATTAAAGAGATATTGCAACTGATATTGGAATTAAAACAGACCATTAAAGATCCCTCAGAATTACAATACCTCCTCCAACTTACAAATGGTATTGATGAAAAGCTTATTACGATCCAGCAAATAGTTGACACTTCAAAAATCAGTTCTGATTTACAGGTTTCAATCCAAAACCTTCCTACAGTAATTTCTAACCTTGAGGAATCCATTGGGTCTTTTCAAAAGACATTCGTGACAACTGCTGAAGAAACAAAGAACGATCTGAAATTTATTAAAGTTAGCTACGTGGAAGATGTTGTTGGGAGTATGCGGAGGTTATCCAATGATATCACCACAATGGTAGACTCATCTACTGAAGAAACCAAGGGCCGATTCGAAGCTAGTATTAATAATTTCGTAGTGATTTCAGACAAACTTGATAACGTTGTAAGTAATCTAAATGCCCTAATTGAGAATCAGACTGATCAATTAACCACTGTTGCTGAACTTAGAGATCGAGTGAATGCAATAATCCAAGTAGAATTGACATCACTGCGTGATCGTATCTCTATTTACTTAGAGTCATCCGTCAACGAATTAAAGACATCTGTGACAGAACGTTTGGCTAAACAGGATGGAACTCTTCAAAGATTAGTACTAGCAGCCGAACAGTTGACTAAAAATATTTCTACTCTTCCTGAGGTGATGAATCAGCAAATTAACACCAGTATTGAAACGAGAATTATAACTGAACTCAATACAATGCAAAAAGAAATGAGAAAGATGACTGCATTTATTGTACGAACCCAGAGGGAAAAAACTATTAAATGTCCTCATTGCGGGAAAGATGTTACATGCTAGGTTCATTTCTAGAATGAATACTAATTATGACTCAATTGCTATTCGTTCAAAATTATATGCTTCAAACATTCCACGATTTGTCAAAAATTTGAATATTTCAAGAATCTGATCCATCTTCTGTTCACCAAAGAGATCAAGGCAATCTTTAAATGAAACCATGCTATTCTTGTCTTGCATACTGTCAATTAATTTATCAAATTCTTCTTTCTGGATATCTCCGATTAATTCAGTGAATTTTGGAAATTCTCTATAAAATTGATAGAGCTTACCTCCCCGAGGAGTGATTTCAAATAATAGGGTTGTGGGATATTTCAAGTACTCATTAATACTTGCAAATTGGTTTTGATGAATCCTAGACATTTTATCACGGAAAAAATGTTGATATATTTGGGTTGCAACTCCAGAAAAAGCACTCTTTTGAAAAATGGGGTCATTCAGCTCTTCTGAGTATTTTTCCTCAATTTTTCTAACGAATTTCAATAAGTCTTTACGAATGTCATACTCCTCTCGTTCTTTATGTTCCTTATCGAGAACTACTACCGCGATTGCAACTATTCGGTTACCCGCTTCTAAAATCATGTCTGCCCCTTCTCCAAAGTCTACCTTGGACAAAGATCCTCCCTCTCCTAAAGCTTCTTTTCCAAAACTCCTCAAAGCCATAAGTAAAGACGCTACCATATCCTGATCCTGCTCTGTTACACCAAATGATTGGTGATATATTACAAATCCTTCCTCTTTAATCAGGTAAACAGCTTTTAAACGAACCATGCAACTAATCCCCGATTATTAATTATGAGACAATTCTAACAAAATGACTTATAAATCTTTATTAATTGAAAAATAACGGTTAATTTAATTGATCTGACAAAAATGACTGTTTCTGCGTTTATTTTGGCTGCAGGTGTAGGGTCACGACTGCATCCATTTTCATACAACACTCCTAAACCGATGTTACCTTTATTAAACAAACCTATTTTACAATACTCAATAGAACGACTTTTAAAGGCTGATATTCAAAATATTGGAATTGTTATCCAAAAAGATGACAAGATTATCCCCTCATTTATTAATATGGCTTTTCCAGACATCAATACACTTTTTATCGCTCAGGAAAAAGCACTTGGGACAGCACATGCGGTTTTACAGGTTGAAGAATATCTAACAACCAAACATTTTCTGGTAATAGCAGGGGATTCATTGTTTTCAGCTTCTTTCTTAAAGGAATTATGTAGAACACATATCAAAGAAAGAAATAACATCACTCTTTCTCTTGAAATAATGGAGTTTGACTTAATGAAAGAATCCTCCACAGTTGATTATCGAAATGGCCGTGTTTTAGAGGTTCGAGAAAAACCACAAACTCCAGCTGAAATACTGAGTGATCTAAATTCAGCAGCTCTTTATATTTTTTCAAAATCAATTTTCAACATAATAAAAAGCATCGAAAAGACCAAACGTGGTGAATATGAACTAGCTACAGCAATTAACAAAACCATTCGTCATGGAGGGCGAGTGGGCGGACTAATTGCGAAGAGAGTCTTTCATATCAGTACATCTCATGATTTGTGGCGTTATAACCTCAAATTTCTTCATAAGATTCAGAAAGGGAGAGTTAATGAAAATATAATTGGAAAAAATGTCCATATTGATGAATCAGCTGTCATAAAGAACTCCATTATAGGAGACAACTCTGTGGTTAAAAAGGGGGTAGAATTAACGAGTAGTGTCGTTTTACCAAATACAATCATAGATCGAAATTATGAAAATTCAATTGTTCAATCAGACTATTATGAGTGTTTTACTGATAGTAAAAAGGAACAGGCTTTACTGGAATGAGTAGGTTTTGCGGAGTCTTTTTCTAGGCTAGTTTTTAATTAATCCTCGTATAAAATAAATCCAGAAAGTTTTGAAGTGTTATTTTCTGTTGTTTGGTGTAATAATGGCCACCAATGTTGTAAAACTCTCTAGGTTATCACGAAATAAAACAACTGGGAATTTTATCATCTTAATAGTAATATTTATTGGGGTAACATCTGTTCTAAGTGCAATTGGATTATCTTCTAATCTTGAAAAGCTTACTGTCATCACAGGATTCTTACTAAGTATTCTCTTTTCATATATTGTGAATAAAAAATTACGCCAACCCTTTTTTATAGAGATTTCGCGTTACCTAGATGACTTGGTCACCCGTCGTTTTGATGTGAAACAAATAATAGCTCAAATTGAATTAATTGAACCACTCCAGACCCTAAATAACACTAAAACCATTCTAAAACAATTAGATGAATTTTACATTGAAATGGAGGAGATATTAAATGTAACTTCAAATGAAATTTCAGTAGGCTCCCCTCCTATTAGCACTTCGCACATTCAAAGAGAACTGAGGGATATTGTCAAGTTAGTAGGTCAATCTCTAAATGAAATCAAAAAGAAACGTGAGAATATTGTTTTTTTATCAAATATGAGGCAAATTATACTCGATACTATTAATACCCAGATGTCCCGACCTCGAAACGAGATTGAATCTGATTACTTAATGTTCAAAGTCAAAAAACACGTTCATGATCGAATTGTAGATTATCATTTGCTTCAACGTATTCTTGAACACATATTGTTTCAAGAAGAAATCATCGGGAGATTAGAGCTCAATAGGGTCGGTGAATTGATTTTAGCCGTAGATGATTGCCATGAAGGTGAGACAATCAGTGACATCCCTTTGGATGTATTTAAACAATCTGAAAAGTATTGTGTAATTTGTCGATATCCTATAGAGTCTGATGATGATAGTGTTGCGTGTCCGATCTGTCAACATACTTTTCATCGTAATCACTTGTTGGAATGGTTGAAAGTATTCAATCAATGTCCAATGTGTCATGAACGACTAACTTTGTTTTCTAATCCTTCTTAAGAGATCATTTTTCTTCCTAGAGCTTTATCTAGTAATGATTTTCTAGTGGAATTGAATACTATTTTTCTTTCAAGAAATATTTACCTCTTCTGAAATAAATTTCAAAAACTTTTTATTAAACAGAACAATGAGAAATCTTGCAAAAGTATTTGCTTTACATGTATTTGAAAATTGAATTGAAGATATTTTAGCAACGTATTTTAAAATATTTGATATGAAGGGACAGTTAGGGGTCATTATGTGAATGAATCCAGATGAAGAATTTAGCCTGGATGGAATAGATGAGTTAGATATCCAATTAAAATTATATCAGATGGGTGTAGAGTCATTCAGTCCATATGCTGGATCTGGTAAAGTAGATATGGTCATTCGTTCAGAAAACGGGGGTCTCGTACGCTATGCTGATATTAAAGTGTGTACAGGATTAAAAAAAGGTTCCAACATTATATGGGAGCTTGAAATAGGGTTTTTTATGGATAATGAGAGTTTCATAATTCTCGCTATACGTTTACCTGAAGAAGATGAGACTTTTCAGAAACATCATTTTATTTTAGAATCGAAAAATTTTTTGCAGATAGCAAAAAAACATCGAATGAAGACTAAAAATGACAAATGGATAGTGACTCTGCCATTCTCTGATCTACAAATTTTGAACAAACAATCAAATTCTAAGCTTTCAAAATCCGTGGCAAAATCTCTGAAAAACTATTTTAATAATTGGGATTGTCTTCTTGAGTGGCAGAGTAATCGCTGAAACAAATGTGATCCTTTTCAGACATAAAGGCCTTTACTAGGTTCTATTCCTTCACCTTGCGATAGCTGACGATTTCGTTCTGCTAATTCCATCAGAGATTTCTGAATTTTTTCAGCATCCTGAAGGAGCTTAGAAGTGTCGATCTTGAGACCTTTTATTTGATTAAGTGAATCAATCAGTTTAGCAGCTCCTCCCGGGTCGGGATATGGAGTGGATACAGGTACAAGGAGTGAAAAGCCTTCAATTTGCGTAAGAAGAGCCTCATTCATAATTGCACCAGAGAGACCAGAAATAAAACCAGTGTGGGGTTTGGGAAAATCCAATTGCATTAATTCCTTATTTTCCTTATAGACCTGAGGTTCAGCCACTAAAAATACATTATTCGTTTTTTCATCACGAGGATCTGCTACAAATCCGTCCAAACAAATCACTTGTTTAGTTCCGATGTTTATTGCCCAATCTAACATGGCATTAGCAAGAAAATAATATGCTTGAGGTGGACAAGGAGATTCACCAATTAGAACAACGATTTTACGTTCTTTACTACCATAAATCCTGTAAGGATATGATAGAATACCATCGATAAACACAGAGACAGGAGGGATAAGAGGAGAACGGATTGATCCAATCCACTTTAAATCAAGTTCTTGTATAATGTGCTTTGCAGCAATATTACCAACTAATCCATGTCCAGGAAAACCAACGGCAATCCATTCCGGACTTATATCAGTCGTGCATTCACAAACAGTTTTATTGGGATCTGATCGAAAAACAAGCTCAGATGATTCTTTTTCCATGATAAGACCTCTTACCATTAATTTTAGGTTTTAACTAAGAATTAACTAAAAAACTTATGTAGATTGTTCTACGATTCAATTTTGTTATCAATTCATCTCGAAAAGCTATTCCACGCCTCAATTTACAACTCATAAAACGATGGAATTGATGTCTGTTGAAATATCTGGGTTCATATACACCGAATTCTAGCTAGATGTGACGATGAAGTTATCAACATTGGCTGGAAAAAAAAGTATCACCTAAAAAACAGTTTATTGGATAAACAAACCAAGAAAAATTCCTCATATATCCGAACAGTTACTCACTGGAACAATCATAGTCTAACTAGACAGGAGAATATGCCCCCCAAGATAACGTTACATGCCTGAGTCTCCACATATGATCAAAAAGATGGTATTGTATTTGTACGAAGCCAATATAAAGGAATACTACGTAATTTCGATTGAAAATGCTATTACAACCATTTCTTTCTTTAATATCGTAAAATCTCGCCGGAGGATTAGCTATTTTTAGTTTGAATGGAATAATATTGGAAGTCAAATGAAATTATCCTCTCATTCAATAAAAACCTAGTTGAATTGAGAATAGGTTGGTACCAAAAAGAGTTAAAGAATTCTAAAGAAAAGCCCTTAAATAAGAGTACATTCAGGCGATTGGACCGTGTTGCAAAGAAGATTCGTACTATTGACTATATTCTTGATTTTATGGACTTTTAAGCTTAATCCGATTATTGCTGCAGAGCCTGCTGACTGGGGAGATGTAGTAGACGTGAATTATTCGCTCTGGTTAGATGAGCAGCATACTATCGAAAAGGAAGGTAATATCGATGTAGATTTACAATATATCTATCTCAGAAGGGATCCAAGTAAAGCAGTTCCTTCAGAAGTATTGGCAGCATTCCCCGAATCAGCAGCACAAAGTCTTCAACAACCATATCTTCAAAGCTTCATAAATGCAATAATTGGAATGCGTGTGAATGAAGAAAAGAATTTTATGATTGCAGCTGAAGATGCTTATGGTAATGAGGATCTGTATTATCATATAAAGGTACTTGCGATTCTATATGACGCTTCAGAACAAGCAGCTACTACGACGACGACGACGACAACGACGACAACGACAACAACAACGATCCCAGGTTCCTCAACTCCTTACCAAGGGTTAATTGAGCTATTAATATTTGGAGGCGCCGTAGTTGTTTTGACTGGAGGATTTATATTATGGCGTTATCGCATATCTCGTACATACAAGTCGCTAACAAGAGAAGAAATCAAATCTGTTAAGCAGGCCAAAACCTTCCAAAAGGAAAAGGATCATTTAAGAGAGTTACGAAAACTGACCGAATCTGTCGCAGATTCAGATGCCACTCCAGAAAAGACTGAGGTTAAATTTCGCCCTCGTCGTCGTTAGATACTACAGAATTATAGTGTTTAATTAAGCATACATCCAGAAGAATAGAGAGAACGATATGCAATGTCAAAAAAACTATTAGAAGGATTATGGAAATCAGAAAAAGCGAAAATCATCGCATCTTTGCCCAAAACAAAAAAGTCTTTGACAAAGCTTCTCTCCCATCCTGTGATTGTGCTTAACAACGGGGAAGAATCATATGTGCAAATCTCAGAACTCGAACTGATGAAAAGATTAGTCCCAGACGTTTTAAATGATCAGTTGATGTTACCGTTCATTTTTCAGAAGAGAAAGAGCCAATACTATGTCTTAGGGGAAAAGCTTGAAAAGTGGGCGATAGAAAAAATCCTTGGGTTAACAAATTCTACTCCATTTCTGCTTGAGGTGTTCTTACCTAGGTCAAGTTACTTTGCGCATCACTTCAAACAGATTCAATCAAGGATCCCAACATTAGTATTTCTAACGTTTTACGTAAATACTTCGAACTAAATAATTTGCAGTTTTTTTACTCATTTTTTTTGGAAATATGGAACTGAAATTATCACCATCTCAGAGCTATTAGTGACGGTAACGGGCTAATTGATGACCTCATGTGATTAAAATTGCTGTATCTTTTATTAATTTTAATACCATACCTTGTTAGTACAACATAACATTCTGGCTATCAGGTTTATCTTCTATTGTGGTTGATTTTATCCCAGAAGAAAGAATGCGAATCAAATCATTCCTTGTGAGTAAAAAAATTCGAATTTTTTCTGCTAGGGAACGCGCGGGGTCTGAAAAGAGATTTGTTACAATTAGCATCTTTGATAAAACCCGACTATTTTTCATGATCTTTTCCGCACGGATAATGATATCAACACCAACAGCACGTTTCCAGTCTTTAATGATAACTCCAATACCTTCGTTCTCATCACCATTTTGGATAATGAGATTGATTTGACTGTCTCCATGGTGATGAAAATCTCGATTAACAATCAAATTACGTTGTCGACAATATTCGAGGGTTAGCTCCTCTAATCCAAGTAACTGATAATTATTCTTCACGATTAATCCCTTCAAATACAATTAGAGCATCTTCTGTCGTAGTTGATTCGAATGCAAGATGCTCAAGAATACCAAAAATCGCTTTATTTGGTCGATAGGCCTTCTCTCTTTTATCTCGATCCGTTGATTGCTCATAGATCAGATTACTACTTAATAAATCTCCTAAGTGGTGACTTATCGTACTTTTTGTTTTATTCATTAAAATGGTCAGTTCTTTATGTATGATATACTCCCGTTTTTCTAGTGGAAGAAACTCGTTCTGAACGTCTCGTACAAGAATTTCACGTAAAATTGGTGATTTACTTGAAGGAAAATGGTTTAAAGCTTCTGGATTAATTCCAAAGGTGTAACGTATATCTTCCACATTTAGAGAAAATCTTAGGGTTTCATCTAAGATTCTTATGGCTATTCCTGGATTACCATAGGATAAGTTTGTTATATTCTGAATAATTTCATCAGAGATTGGTGATGTAAAAGTGCCCCTATAACAGATATGGAGACGTTTTTGAAGGATATTACTGATATCTACTGAATTCAAGTAGGGCATTGGTAAAAAATGTTGATAAGTTTTATCACCTCTTTGAATGCAAAGGCGACGATAAATTTCAAATTCAGTACTATCCATAATTGCAATGATTTTGGGTGAGAGATGATCTGTAGGTGGTTTTAATGTCAAAAGTTTGGGAAGCGATTTGTGTAGATGGAAAGCCTTGTCAAGAAAGATGACATCCTCTGCCTCCATATTTAAACTGGAAGATAAGGCTTCATTGGGTTGAAATGAGCGTTCTGTAAAAAAAGTAGATGCATCTTGATAATTAGCTGAAACTTCTAACTTCTGACTGTATTCTTTAAAAATCTGGGCAAAAATTGTTTTTCCACTACCCCGTGGTCCCTTGAAAAACAATAGATCCTTTGTAGGTTCGTGGATGAAATCGATGATTTTCGCAATCAGTGTTTCGATTTGAGGATTTTCTCCATAAAAGGCTTTAGGTTGTTGGAGAGGAAGTAATGGATCACAAGGATCACAGATATAACCTAATTTCCTCCACTTCTTCTTTTCTTTTACCTTCCTTGCAGCAGATTCAAATATCGCACTGATTTCAGGATCTAGTCCCGTATCTTTCATGATTTCTTCCTCCTCGGCAAGAAAATAGCTGTTGGTTCTATACGATACTTTTTTTGTCTCAATCGCTGATAAACAGTGATGATTTCCAACGCACTAGTCATATGGGAATCCCAGTCAACATAGAAAATCTTTGAACGAGCATCATGTACATCATCCTTTGCTTTTAAGATTGGAATGGGAAGAGTGGAGGTCAAAGGCTTGAGATGATAATTCATTGTTGAGAGATTCACAGCAAAAAGATCAGCTAGATCGGAGCTACGTAAACCATCTACTCCTGTAGCTGGAAAAAAGAATCTCTCCTGTAATTGATGGCCAAGAATAGCTGCAATTATATCTCGTCGTTTTGAGGTGATTAAGTTTATTGTTTCCTCCGAGGTGTCTTTGTCAACAGATTCTACAAGTTCTACGGCTTCAGTATAACCTTCCTGTTCTAAAACCGCGTTAACAATTCGGGTTGTCACTTTATCAATATCTTGAACAATTAATTCCTTTAAACAGTCCGCAGCGAGCTGTAAGGCTACTGTGGGAACACCTAGGCTATAATCAGCGATTGTATCAATAGCTTTAGCTGAAATAAGATCCATTGGGTTTCTGGCAACACTTAATCGCTGCATTATCAGTCTTCTAATTTCGGTTTTAGAGAAAACAGGGAAAAAGAAATATTCAGGATTGAAAAGGGATAGAAATTCCCGTGCGAGAATTTTATGAGTGTCTTCAGAGAGGATCGATAAAGTTATACTGTTAACAAAACCGATGATTATGACCCCATTCTCAGCTCGGGCCTCGATGTCGGCTATGAACTGTTTAATACGTGGGATAGCAGGGGTACCAGTAATAGTGTAGTCCAGATCATCAATGAAAATGATAAGAGGCTTATCAACGAGTTTAATTTTACTAAGGAACTTCTCATAAGTCTCTAATGTCTTTGAAGATGAACTAAATTGAACCTCAATGGGTTCTCCCCAGGAAGATAAGTCGGTATAAACGGTCACATAATCCTGAAAACCGATTTGATCCCACTCTCTATCGAAATGACGGGCTAAATAAGATTTTCCACTACCTCTTAAGCCATGAGCAAGTAAATGACGAAAAGGGGATAAAGGTTCCTCTTCAAAGAGACGAATAGCATTTCCAACTAGGATGGCAAAGTCTAAAAGAACTTTTTCTCGTGCAACAAAGAAATCAGGATTGTTAAGATCTGCATCTGATCTGAATGGATCCTGAGTTAAACCAAATCGTTCAAAGGGGGTTTTTTTGGCAAGTTGGCCAGAACGTCCTGCTTTCAAAGCCTCTTTAATCTTGTCAGCTAGTTTTGTCATTTGTAGATCCTCTATCCAACCAACTTCATATATCAAAATACTATGGCATACTCATCAAACTAATATATCTTTTTTAACATACTAGTTTTGTACTCTATAAAGGAATTAGTGACGAGCATGTTCTTGGCATTGCATACCTGTATCAGTTCATTCTTATTTGATGACATGCAGAGTAGTGAGTTCGATTTTTGGATTTTCCGAACGCAATCGAATCAAATCGAACTATTCGAACTATTCATATATATACCTTTCTGAAATGAACTTCACCCTTCCTGAAACAGCAGGAGGCCCGTTTTTTCCGTTTTTCGTATCTATAAATTAAGTACGATATATACATAATGTGCTGATCGAACTAGTTTTTTTTCGAAGAAATGGTATTCAGGTCAGAATTTGAGATTAATTAGATTTTTTTTTCCGACAATTTGTCTTATAAGCTTTTTCATAGTTTAATAAAATGATAAATGTGCTTTTAAGACTAATTTTACCTTTTTTTTATAAATCCATCATTTTTAGCCAAGTTCTTCATCATTAAATTATCATTGTGGTCTTTTTTTTTCTGATATTTTCTTCGCAAATCTGATGTGATATCCATTAATATGATTCATAGTTCCTTTCTGTTATTCCGGCCTATTTAGTTAGCTTTAAGAATAAGTTCCTCCTCTTTCGAAATGAAGGATTTCTTTTGTCTGATGATGCCCTGAGCATAGAAGGATTATTAAAGACGGCCCTGAATTACGGAAAACAGTATTTATATCGTACTCTCTCTAACATCCTTAAAGAATGGTCTTTGGATCCCTTTCTCGAAGATAATCTGTTTCAATAATTATTATTGATTTTTAAGTGGTCTATTTTTACTGTATGATGTTCTTTCTTTAGAATTATTTTCAAGCAGATTATTACAATTTTATTCAAAACCTATCATTATTCTTTAACATTTTTAACAAAAAAGATAACCTGAACTCACCCCGTTTTGATAGATTTTGACTAGACTCATGGTGAATCATTTTGAGTAACTTTTTCACTGCTGAATTTCTTTTTTAACTCTTTCATTAATTCCATTTTGAGTGATCCTACGCTAAAGCCTGAAGAGACTGGACGAGAGAGAGGAGTTCTCTCTTTCTTTCGTTGTTGAAATGCAAACGCTGCAAGATCTTCTACCTCTATATCTTCTGATATTTCAATGGAATCTTCTTCAGGAATTTCTGTAGACTTAGCTGAAGGCATTAGTTTTTTTGTTAAGGTTGTGGAAGGAGGAGGGGGAGGTGGTGGCGGAGGGATCCTAACATCACCTGATAGGATTGGTGGGTATTTGGTTGGTTCAACTATGGATTCTTGTGTTGGTTGTTCTATTTCTTCAATAGTCCTTTTTTCTGTTACTTGTGATAGCTTAGATAATTCTGATAATCCTTTATTAGAAGCACTAAATAGAAGATCCTCAAATTCCGTTAATTTTTGATCAATTGCCCCGAATCTTAACTGGCTGCTTGAAATTAGAGCGTCAACCACTACTAAAAACGTGGACATAAAATCAGAAAGAATACCTGTCAGATCTGAAATCTTTTCTATTTTTCTATCTGGTTGTTCTTGAATCATATCCTTGAGATGTTCAATTACGAATTCTAAGCTCTCATCTTCAGGAACCAATGACAGTACTCCTGTGATTTATTTTCTAAGTATAGCTCGTGGATTGCGTCGAAGAAGTTTTTCTTCATTCGAAAGTGATGGCTGCCATTCGTTTTTTTTCATTTTTTTCGTTCCTTTCTTGATTTTCTTAAAAATTTCTTCGTGAAACTTCAAAGAAGCTGCGAAGAGGATCAATACTCGCACGAGAACATTATCGACTAGACGTTCATCAGTGGATTTTAGGCTGATGTCATATCGTCCCCCTACATCAAATTTTTTTCCATCAATTTTGCCGAATTGTATATCCCCAATGCCATTTATCACCCGATAATCAATTCCAAGTCCCATCTTATGCTTTAAAATAATTGGAATAAATCCTTCTTCATCGTCGATACGGAAAACAAACCATTCTGGAACGAACCATCCGCCACGAATTTTGTTCAGTGGAATTAAGTACTCGTAATCATCAATCATTAAGTTAAAACTGGGAAAATCATGTCGTGCAGATAATGAACGAGTGAACTCTCTCCCGACCATTTCTTCTAGGGTTCCTTGATAATACATTGATTTAGAAAAAAGTTTAATAACTAAACGTCTTTCTAAGTTATCTTTCTCTTCATCCCACAGACTTTTTCGATAACCAACGTATCCAATGGTCTGGTCTTCACCTTTCTTTTTTTCAATAACTTCACCAAAAAGTTCAAGATCTCTTGTAAATTGGCGAGATTTAGCCATATATTCTTCTTTTTGTTTTATTCCAACAATTTCCCCATGTAATCTCGTCTTCCAGAGATCTAGGGTGATTTTACGTTCTATTTCAGTAATAGATGTTGCTTCTTCCTGAGGTACTTCTTTTTCGGTCATTTTTATCACTTTCTTCCATAAATGCTAAGTTTTAATGAATTATCTGATCCCCCATTTTTAAAGATATTTTTCTGTATGTTTATATTCTCATTTATTTTTTTTTCTCGGAAAAATAGGCTATTAATGGTATATTAGCTTTTTAATTTCTACTAATTCTCATTTTGTGAAAATTACTTCCCATAAACAGGAATTATCGCAATTCCCTTCTTTATCTTTCTATATAATCTCTTGAATGTGGAATATAAAGAAGATCTCCTATTTATAACCGTTTAATACTATCTCAAGTGCTGTCTAGATTTTTTAAGCGAAGTTATTTAATCAAAATGTTTGATTGACGAATAAAAAATGCTTAATAATCACGGGAAAATGTTTCATTGAGAATTTTTTTCAATTAGTTTCTGTGAGTTAGTTTATTTTGGATGAGTCATTAATTACCACTGCTGAACCACGAATCTACCAACAGGTCATCTTTTCTGAGTGTGTAACAAATTCAGGGAATACTCTCGTCGTCCTTCCAACAGGTTTAGGTAAAACAGTTATTATGGCTTATTTATCAGCTTATTACTTAAAGAAGGATCCTACAACAAAAATTCTCATTTTAACTCCAACCAGACCACTTGTTCATCAGATTAAGGAAATGATGTGTGAATTCATTGGTAATTTGCCTTCTGATATGGTTCTTGAGGTATCAGGAGAAGTTCCTCCTCCAAAACGGAAAGAAAGCTATCCCAATGCCAAGATTATTGTGGGTACACCCCAAACAATCGAAAATGACCTAACTTATGATCGTCTAGAATTTCAAAAAATCGGTTTACTTTGTGTCGATGAGGTTCATAGAGCTACTGGTGATTATGCGTACGTAGGAATAGCTGCTCAAGCTAAATGTCAGATTATAGGGTTTACTGCAACACCGGGGAATAATCCAGAGAAAATTCTTGAAATGTGTGAGAACCTCAGAATTACTAAAGTATCCGTAACAGATACTACTGATTTGGACGTTAAAAAATATATTTCTATACATACTCCGAAAGTTATCTGGATAAAGCTTCCTGAGGAATATAAAGCGGTTCTCAAAACTCTAGAGGACTATCAGGATGAACTAATTCTTTCTCTAAAAGAACAAATACCAGAATTTCTAGATTTCAAATATATAGGAAAAAAAGAAGCCTTAGGGATTCACCAACAAGTTGTAAAGCTTACTAAGCAGGATTCTAAATTTGGGGGATTATTAATTTTCAGTTCAAATTTAATTCGAGTGCAACATCTAAAAGAACTCGTAGAAAGTCAGGGGTTTCCTCAAGCGTTTAATAGCCTGCAAAAATGGCGTCGAAAGACCTCATCAAAAGCCCTAAGGATATTTTTGGAAGATCATAGAATAATTGCCCTTGAGAAAGTATTATCAGAAAAATCGTTAATTCATCCTAAACTTCGACACCTAATAGATGAAATTACTGATGTTCTAAAAATGACCACTTCCCAGGACTCTAGGATCATTATATTCAGTAATTATCGCGATACAATTCGATTCCTAAATATAGAATTGTCTAAGTGCAACATTGAAACTGGAATCTTCATTGGTCATTCAAGCTCGAAGGATGATAAAGGATTAACCCAAAAACAACAACTTGAAGTTGTTGAGGAATTCAAACGAGGTGACTTACAGATTCTTCTAAGCACTTCAGTTGGTGAGGAGGGATTAGATGTTGGAAATTGCGACCTGGTCGTGTTTTATGATTCGGTACCTTCTGTTATCAGAGCAATTCAGCGACGAGGAAGAGGACGGAAGAAGAAATCGCGAGTTATCCACCTAGTCACCAAGGATACTCGCGATGAGTCTATGTACTGGGCAATTAAGAGAAAGAACAAGAAAATGAAAGAATTCCTAAAAAATGACTTACAAATTATATTAGAAAATAAGGAAACTCACGATAGTATCAAAACTTTGGATAAGTTCTTTGTAAAACAAGAAGAAAAGGATCCAATCGACCCTCAAACTTCAGTACCTCTAGTTATTATCGATACTCGTGAAGCTACAAGTCGTATTCCCAAATTACTAAAACGAAATGGAGCTCTTCTACAATCTCAAGAGCTAGAAGTGGGTGATTACGTTCTTTCAAACCGCTTGGTAGTAGAACGGAAAACCTATTCAGATTTTGTGAGTTCTATAATAGATGGAAGATTGTTTCAACCCTCATCCCCAGGACAACAATCCCAATTATCAAAACTTGCACAACAAAGATTGCCTTTATTACTGATTCAGTTGGAATCCGAAGTAATAGAACGACAAATTCACATAAACAGTATCATGGGTGCTATTAGTTCAATAATCCTTGACTTCCAAATTCCTGTAGTTTTTACCCGAAATGATTCGGAAACTGCAACACTTCTGTTTCAATTGGCAAAACGTGAACAAAGAGATACCCCTGCAGAATTTTCATTGCCAACAATATCAAAAAAAGAACAAAATATTAAAGAAATTCAAATGTTCATGTTGGCTGCCATCCCTGGAATTAATTTTACAAAAGCGAATAATTTGTTGGATAAATTTAAAACTATTCAGGCTGTCGCTTCAGCTAATTTAGATGAATTAACTACTGTTCCACAAATTGGGATAAAACTCGCTACTCGAATTCAAACTGTCTTTAGGTCTCCAGGGGATCGTACTCTCCCATGATTTCTCCCTCTAGATCATCTTCATATTTTTTTTTCAATCGCTATTTCATCCAGTTTAGAGTAGAATATTTGAAGAGTCTTTTTTATGTGAGCAGCAAAAGCAGTTTGTTTTTTACGAAATTCTTGAATATCATCTTCAAGTGACTTAAGTGACCCTTCAACTGCCTGAATTCGACTCTTTACAGTTTTATTTGAATGTGTACCTTCAATTTCAGCCAAGCGTGTTTCAATACGAGCTAGATTCTTCCCTATTTTTTCCAAATCATTCTCAAATCCTGTTAAGAGGATTTTTAATCCTTTTGAGGTAATTAACTTTCCCCAAGGAGTGTCTACAACAAGTTCCTCATCATCCACTTATAGAACCCCTGCTTCTTGGTTGAATAGTTAGGTATTCTTGCTTTTTAGGTAAAACATCACTATTTAAATTTATGTAATCAGTATTTTATGAAGTTAATATTAAGAATTAGCAAAGGTTTTTGAAGCTATGAAGATTGGAGTTCTTTCGAGAAAGCATCACAGGCGAGACGGATAATGTCATCTAAGACTAATCTAGTAGATCTCAATTGCGAACCCTGCTCAATTTGCAAGAAGGCAATTCCTTTAAAGATGAATAAGAATGATTATAAACCTTCAATCTCCGGAGTGTGTCAAGTTGTTGACATCCATGGTCTCCACGATTCAGAAGAGAAACATGTGCGTATTCTTTATGTTGATGAACGTTTTTCTGTTCGTAGTATCTCTGTGATTACTACAATTGCCGATAGAAAGCGTTAGCATCCCGTTGAAATGGTTTTAGGGGTTAGGGCTGCAGTTTTGATAGTACATCATTTTTAATGCTCACTGGCATTGATTCCCCCCCTTCTTTGAACCAAAAGAAGAAAGGAAGAGTGATAAACAGCTCTGTAGCATAGAATGGGAGGATAATCATAGCAAGAAAAGAAAAGTGGATGATTTGATCATAAGTAGGTTGTTTTATTAGAATAATAAGAGCTAGAATAACAATGACTCCTACAATAGGGAGATAGAGAGATATCAAATTCAGGGATTTAAGGATTTCAATCAGTAATGGACCCACTGATTGTGCAACATCCTCTCTGTACTGGGGATCCCCTTGATATATAAAAACTGATTTTATAACGTCGATGAGCCCAAATGGCAAACAAATCAAGATTAAGACCAAACTGGAGATAATATAAGGAGTAAGCTTATATCCAACTAATTTCCAAATGTTAAAGGGGCCTCTCTCTTTATAAAGTTCTTTTATAGTTCGAACGAAATAAAAGAGAATAATAAAACCCACCATGTATTTAACCGAGGCTGCAAGAACATAGAATACCATACCAAGGATGTGTCTTTCCTTTTTTTCATAGTAATAATATCCTATAAGGAAAAAAAACCACATAAGCATTGAATTGGTGAATAAAAAAGGAGTAATTAAAAGTAAAGTAAAAGGGAAAAGTCGGTGATGAGGCCATTCAACAAGCTGGGTAATTATCCAATAGCTTGGGATTATCAGCAAAAAATGCAATGGTACAAACCAATAAGTGTCAAAAAAGAAAACAAAAAAATGACCAACCAAAATGTAGAATAAGCTGTAAGTGAGAAGATCAGGAGGGAAATAATGATAACGACCAGGAACCATTTCAGAATTAACATAATGTTCTACAACGTCTTTCTGATAAGGATTAATTCCCTGTAAAAAAGCGTGTACAGCTGAGGTTATGGCATCATCAACATCAGTGTTAGTTATCGCATATGAGAATAATAAATAAAGAAACACAACGATTAATAACCCTGTGATAAGATAGAACCATTTACTATTATGAAGATATTTACTGAAGAGACGTTTTAGTCCCTGATTTTCTTCTTCACGGTGATACACAAACCAGAGGATCCATAATGAAATGAAGATAAGATTGTATAGAATGGGCCCCAAGTAGACGAAGATCAGTTCTGGGATATCCATTTCGAACCATCTCATGGTATGGTTGGCGCATATCGTTTTTTAGCAAAAGAATATATGAAGGTCTCGGCCCATGACCTCATCTGAGGTCGATTTTGTGGAAACCTCATCAGAATTGGTTACAGAAGAGACAGAGATCTCTCTACGAAAAGCATTTGATAAAAAGACTCTATTATTACTAAGTTTCGCTGCTTTGGTTTTATTAATCTATTTATACTTAGGAAACGTAAGTATTTTTAGAATGCTTGAAATTATGTTCAGTGCAGATCTCATTATCTTAGTTCCAGGGACGTTGTTCACCTTCATTGCTATTTTATTTGATACTCTTGCTTGGAAAATTCTCTTAGGAATTTCTTCTATTCGACCTTCTACTCCAGCAGTTTATCGTATCCAACTTGCGTCATTTTCTTACGGATTACTGATTCCTAGTGCTGGAGCTATTGAGAGTCTGATGAGAATTGCATTGGGAACTAAAGAGTTTATCAATGAAAAAGAAGAGCGCAATGCAACCAGTGGGGAAATACTATCTAGTGTAGTAGCTCATAAGCTCTGTGGATTGATAGCATTCATTCCCATATCAATCTTTGTAGCAGTTGCAATGTTAATGTATTTTAGTGACATTATCGAAAATAGGACTGGGCAACCATTATCTAATGACGTGGCCGTTACACTTGTTATAATTATCTCCTTACTATCACTAATAGTGATAATATTTTTCATTCTTGTTTCAAAAAGCCCTATTATTGCAAAGAAAATTGTAATATTTGTTTTAAAAGCATTATCCTCTTTTCCTCTTGTTGGGAAATTTGCAAAAGATGCAATAGAGCCAAGTGGAAAAATTATCGATGATTTTAGTATTCAGTTCAAATATTTAGCTCATAATAAGTTATTGTCACTACTTGCTCTTATCTTGGCCTTTCTTTCCCAAGTTGCGCACTGGGTTGCTATTTATCTCATTCTCCACGCCATTGGAATTCAGATATTACTCGATCAGGTAGCAGCAATTAATTTTCTTGGAGGAACAATAGATGCTATCCCTGTTGGTATTCCTGGAATGGCTGGATTGAAAGAGATCACGTTGACAGTCTTCTTAGAAATGGGACTGAATTTGGGAACAGAAACATCTGCAGCTGGAGCAATATTGGTTCAGTTGATGAAATTCTATTTCATTATCATTGCAGGAATTTTAGTTTATATTGCAGGAAAAACTCGAGTTACATCCAAGGATTTGGAAAATATTACTGTTTAGAGCTTTTGAATCATAGTAACTTGAAAAATACCTATAATTTAATTCAGTCTCATTGAAGAACTTACTCTTGCTTCAACCAGAGCAATTATCATTCTTTCTTCAGTCTATCAAAAATGTAGATACCCGCAGAAATCAATCCTTTTCTGTGAAAAATAGAAGCGCCAATGATTGGATAGTTGATTGTAATCACTTTACAAGAATATCTGTATCCTTTGAATATACATACTTCAGATGGATAGAATTCATAATAATGACCTTGAAATATAAAATTATCAACCCCACGTAACATTCGACGAAGAAAATTCAAAATTGGCCGAATAAAGCGATTTTTTGTAGTTGGTACAATAATGATGACTCTTCGGTTTGCTATTCTTAACATGTCCTTAATGACCGCTGAATAATCCTTGATATGTTCAATAACGTCAAAAGACACTACATATTCAATTGATTGGTTTGCAAACGGAATATTCGATGCACTAGCTCGGATCGTATTTCTTCGTCGTCCAGGATTGATATCGATTCCTATTACATCCTTATATTTTCGTTTTAACCGATTATGACAGTAAACGTGGCCTGCGACATCAATATCTCCACAACCAACATCCAACACACGGCCTGATCCTTTAGGAATAAGGTGTTCAACTATATCCATTTTATTCATACAGTAGCGGAGATATATATTAGGAATAAAACTCACCATTTTCAGATTCAGGGTAGGATTAGTGCGAATTAACAGAGTTTAATAATTGTCGGATTTAGTTTATTAGGAAGAATTCTAACTGAAATATTGTTTGATATAAAACCCTGAAAAATAAAAATGTCAACTTCATTGTAGCTTTTAAAATTAATGAAGCTTAAAGATGAAGATAAAAAAGTTATTTGAAGAGGAATTTTGAGATTCGTATCAAACCATTCCCTTAAGTAACGGTAGATGTGAATGATATTATCTCATTTCATTGAAAGAAGGAGATAATTATGTCCTTACCCGACTGGTTCATTTTGCAATCTCCACCTGACCTTGATATTGATGTTAATCAGTGGAAACAATTAGCATGGATTCGTGTCAAGCTTCTTGAACAATTACCTCAAAATCCTTCACAGGTTGTACGGGATCATTTCCCAATATATGATGATGCATTGAACCAGATCTACAATGATTATCGTTTAGGGGCATATTTACTTCGATTAGTAGCTGCTACAAATCGACGTTTAGAAGCTTGGCTTATAGAATCAGAGGGAGACCTATTTGAACGGTTATATTTTGATCGAACATCTTTGGATCAAAAGCAAGTAGTTTTCAAGAATTTATTTGGTTCAGAGAATGTTATGGAATATGAAGAGTTTAAGTACAAAATGGATGAGAAACGAAACGAAAATTTAGCAGAGTTATATCATCAATTTCATTCAACCCGAGGAAGAGCTGCAAGTGACTTCCTGATTTGTGTCCATTTCTCGCAGGTACCATGGATGGTTTCAAATCGTAGAGGTTATCTTCGTAAAGGTTGGGTTGTCTCAAATGAAGTTTCTTTCCGTGGAAGCCTTAAAAAAGCTTTTGAGAATAGACTTCAAGAAGAAATTGAAAAAGCTCAAGATTTACTGGGAATCAATGAAGATATTGACCAAGTAGTCCAAGAAATCGAACAAAATCTTGCAAAACATACCCAAGTTCGCTCACAATTTTCTTCTGCTGAATTTGAGGGCAAAGATTTACAATCACATCCTGAAATCTTCCCTCCATGCATGATATATTTATTTTCTGAATTCGAGAAAACGGGGCGTTTGATTCATACGCATCGACTTCAATTAGGTTTTTTTCTGAAGAAAATTGGAATGTCTGTGGATGATCAACTCCATTATTGGTACGAAAAGTCGGTAGATAATCTAAATGTAAGTTATGCGGAATTTCAACGAACAGCGGGTTACCAAATACGTCATTTATATGGATTGGAAGGTGGAAAAAAAGATTATGATGTTCCCAAATGTTCTACCATAGCCACAAGCTACTTCTGTCCTTTTGTTCACTTAGATCCAGCAATATTAATAAATTTTCTTAGTAAAAACCATCTTACACAAAAAAAATCCCTTACCCCACCTAAAAGCCAACTAGAAAAAATCGTTTCTAGAAGTAGTCGCGATCCCACTCTTGCCTGCAAAGAATATTTTCCGTTTATTTATAAAAGGATTTTGTATCGAAAAATCGTTCATCCATTGCAATGGGCAAGATATGCAAGTAAATTCGAAGGATTAATGATAGAACAAGATGAGAGTAATTCATCAATAAATAATGAGGCGGAAAAAAATCAGTGAACCAAGCTCAACAACGAACTGCCCTTCGAGATTATTATTCTGCAACTTTTGACATCGATGGACTTGCAGCCATTATTAACTTCTCTAACTTTTCAACCCGCGAATTTGGTTTTGCTACCCTAGGAGGGAAGTTTTTTCGTAACATTTCATTTGAAAATCCTAAAACATTGATTGATTTTCTGGTGGATCGAACCCCATATCATGCTTATGTTGGAGCTGTGTATAATGAACCACCTTCGCGAGAGACCCCGATTCATACCCTAGAGTGGGTTGGGCATGAACTCGTCTTTGACATTGACTTGAATGAGTATGATGCTGTACGCCAATTTGTTTGTGATTGTCAAGGCGCAGATCAGGTGTGTCAACGTTGTTGGCAATTAGTAAATCTGGCAGTACATATCATTGATGAAACATTACGGCTTGATTTTGGGATGAAAGATATTACTTGGATTTTTTCTGGGCGTCGGGGTGTACATGGTTGGGTAACTGATGATTTAGGCTTTTCATTAGATCAAGAACAGCGTATGTCGATAATAGATTATCTATCAGTTATTCACGGAGAAGCAGAGAAAGCTCGAATCCAGGATCGCATGAAATTAAAGTACGATTTTCGCTACCGTATTGAACACACAGTGTTCAAGTATTTTCTCAAAAATGTTAGACGAAAGGACCTCATAGATCTGGGTTTCAGCTCCTCTGTTGCATCCAATATCCTAAAACAATTAGATCATCAAGAAGGTCAGATTGATGAAAATTTATTAAGGAATTTTAATCTTCGGGTGGCAAAGATTAATAAATACGATGAAATTTTACGACGATGGGTACCACGCATAGATCATAAGGTGTCTATCGATTTACGTCGGCTGCTCCGATTACCTAATTCAATACATGGAAAAACTGGTAAAACGGCACGAATCTTGGATCCAAGCAATATCTTTTTCTTTAATCCAGATGAGGAACCTTCAATCTTCTCTAGCTAAGACTTTTTATGGAACTTCTGTTATTTCTTTAAACAGATTTCTGAGCTGCAATACCCAGCCATCCTGGAGGATGACAAATTCTTCTTATGCGAAGATCCTCGTGTTGAAAAAGTAATATAAAATCTTTGAGAAGGAGGGGTTTTTCAAAACCAAATATCCATTGCTTTGTCCGTTCTAAATACCAACGATTTAGACGGTACAGAATGTCAGGAGTGGGAACCCAACAGATTAACCATCCTCCTGGGCGAACGAATCTAGCATGATTATGAAACGCGATTTGTTGAGCTGGACTTCTTAAGTGTTCTAACAATCCATGGGAATGAACAACATCAAATTGACAATTAAGTGATAAGTTCAATACATCTTGCTGAACCAATTTTAGAGAAATCTTGGATTGTCTAAAAAGCTTATCTGCAATAGCTAAAGCAAGTCGTGAGGTGTCAACTAAAGTTGGCCTTAGTTTATATTTCTTAGCGAGACGAAGAGAATTCTGGCCTGTAGAGGATCCTATCTCTAATAAGGTTCCTTGAGGTATTTTCAAGCCATGTAACAAAAAGAGATAATTTCGCCAGACAGTGAAGAAATAATGAGCTCGCATGATGACAGATGACGTACTTTTAGCATAGGATTCCCAATCTGCAGAAGTGGATAGCATCATTATTTCACTTTTATAATTAGAAAGTATTAGTAGTTGGTAATATTATTCAAGAAATATACTATATTTTTTTCTCTGTTATACAATTAAAATCATTTGTAGGAATAGTGGGATAAGATATGAGATCATTACTATTAACTGGTTTTGAAGCTTTTGGGGGGTATAAAATCAATCCTTCTGATATAATCGCGCAAGAACTAGATGACATGACATTTACAAATATTAAGGTGATTGGAAAAACAATTCCATTAAGATTTACTGAAATCAAACCAACAATTACTCGACTAATTGACAAAACAAACCCTGATATAATAATCAATACTGGTCAAGCTTCACGTCCTTCGATTTCCATTGAGAGAGTAGCCATTAATCTAGCTGATGCTTCTAAAGTCGCGTACAATTGCGGTACAAAACCAAATGAAGAAATATTGGTGGAAGGAGAACCAGTGGCGTATTTTAGTACTTTACCTATCAAATATATAGAAAAATATCTGAAGAAAAATGATATTCCCTGCTACATATCGAATTCTGCTGGAACCTTTGGATGTAACCAGTTAATGTACCATACTTTGAATTATTTAGATACCTCTTCCCAACTTGAATCTGTTTTAGCAGGGTTTATTCACTTTCCACTCCTACCAGAGCAAATAGTTGACTCCCCTCAATCCTCTTCAATGAGTTTGGATGTAATGAGAAAAGCAATTAATTTGGTTATCGAATGCTTAGAAACCCTTGACGAGATCTGAAGTGCCTGAATGTCAAGAACTGCTGGTAATGTTCTGATAAGCATTATGTATTGATTGTGCAAGATCTTCAGAGGTAGTTCCTGGACTTTCGCAGTTATTACTGCTTAAAAAGGATTCTATATGCAATCCGAGATCTACTTCGCTTAGATCGGTGTTACGTAGATGTTGTTCCAATTTGGGAAGAATAAGATCAGGGTAAATCCAAAAATCACCACTTATCAGAATATCAACTAGAACTGCCCCCTGAAATTCACAAATCACCTGTATTAAGCCACCAGTTGATTTATGCGTGCCTTCCACGATATAATTTGAAGCGTGAATCTTAACTTTGTGAATCAAGCTTTTTCCTCGTTGAGCTACTTGAAATCTCCACTCATCAGTCAAATAAGTAGATCTCAACTGCTGTATTAATTCTAGGGTTTTAGGTTCAAGTGATGCAGGAATAAGATGAACTTTCAGGATTGATTCAAAGTGGTGTGTATATACATCAATTATCTCATCTCGATTTGGAATATACCCAAGTTCATCTTGGAAAGAAGTAATTCCAGCTTCTAAGGATTTATAGACTTTATCACGGAATTTTTCATTTGGTACTCTTAATATTCGGGTCATTTCCTTACGAGGAAAATCTAAAATAAAATTACCCACTAAAACTTGAGTACTCTCAAGAAGAGCAGCTCCATTTCCTGAAATCTTGCGGCCTTTAACCAAGATGTCGTTCACTGGTTTATAATCTGCTTCTATATTAAAATGACGATATGTTTTAACAACAGGTTCGAGAAGTTTCGAATATAAAGCGGTAATCTGACGGGGAATAATTTTTGAGTCGATATGGGCTATAACATTATAAAAAAGTTGGTTAGAATCCAGTAATACTGCTCCTCCTCCACAGACTCTGCGAATAACAGGGATATTGTTTGATTTACAGAAATTCAGGTCTACAACTTGATTTAGGGATTGATGGAGTCCACAACAGACAATTGGATCTTTTGGCCAATCAATAATAACAAGGTCGCGTTCTTGAATCCCCCTACTCCTTGCTAGGGTGGCAGCATGCCATATTGTCTGTGTATTGATGCTATCATTTTCTCCAATGAAGATAAGATCCCATTCATTGTTTTTTGTGGACATTGTTATTCATTGGCAGCAATAATTTGTGGCCCATTATTAAAATAATGACATTGAAAACGGAGAGAAAATAGAGTAATTAATTATTTTCAGTCAAGGAGATAACAGATTGGGCTTTTCTAGAGTTGTTTTTTTATCAGGGGGTACAGGGACACCAAAATTGTTACAAGGAGCCGTAGATGTGGCTGATGCACGAGACTTTACAATTATAGGAAACACAGGAGATGATTGGAATTTTTATGGGTTACATGTGTCACCAGACATTGACAGTATATTATTAACATTAACAAACCTCATAGATACAGATAAATGGTGGGGAATAGAAAACGATACCTTTAACTTAGTTCAATTCCTCAAAGAACAGTTAAAAGAAGAGGTCTGGTTTAATCTTGGTGATTTTGATGCGGGGTTATGCTTATTCAGATCATATCTACTGAACAAAGGGATAAGTCTCACAGGGGTAACAGAAATCATTAGAAAACGGTTGAACATCCAATCTCGTGTACTTCCAATGGCCGATCAAGCTATTCAAACAAAAATTCGTACGTCTGAACAAACGTTGCATTTACAGGAGTTCTGGGTTAAATTTAAGGGGAAATTGCAAGTTAAAAATGTTTTCTTTGAGGGAGATCTAAAACGAACGACCCCTCAGGTCCTAGACGCTATTCAACGAGCTAATACCATTATAATAGGTCCAAGTAATCCTGTTTCCTCTCTTGGCCCAATTTTAGCCCTTCACCCTCTACGCGAAGCATTGCGAAATGCTTCGGGATATCGAATTGCCATTAGTCCGATAATCGGATCAAATCCAGTCTCTGGTCCAACATCAGCTTTTTTAGAAGCATGGGGGTATTCTATTTCCCCTGTAGTAATTGCGGAATTGTTTCATGATGTTCTAGATGCCTTAATGATTCATAATACCGATAAACAATACCTAAAAGAAATTGAAGGGAAGGGCCTCACTCCACTGTTAGAAGACATTTATATTCACTCTAAGATTGATGCCATCCGACTTTTTGAACGAATAATGGATAGAAAATGAATGGGGAACTTTGAAAATCCAAGTATATTAGCTGCAATGGCTGGTATAACAAATGGTGATTTTGCACAATACTGTTTGTTAGAAGGTGGAGCAGGGATGGTCACTATTGGAGGTTATTCAATTGGAAGAGAAATGATCACAGCTTCAGTTAAAATTGCTCAAAGAGGACGAAAAGAATTCATTCTTCAGGTTGGGAAAGAAGCAAATGAAATATTAAGAGAAGCACACACAATTTCAGCTTATACTAAGCTCATAATCAACTTGAGAATCAATAACTTGATAGATGCCAAAAAATTTATTCGTCAGTTTGCAGATCTCATTATCGAAAGACCAATAATCGAGATTAATGCGCATTGTCGACAAAAGGAAATTTTACAAATAGGAGGAGGTCAACGTCTTTTACAACGTTTTGATGTCCTCACGAATATTATCAAGGTATTCCATTCCAATGACTTTAAGATTTCTTTAAAAGTACGTGGAAATGCTATCAATCCAGACATATTAATCCCTCGAGTTAATCAATGGCAGCTTGACTTCTTACATATTGATTCTTATAGAACAGGAGAGAAAGGAACAGATCTGGGGTTATTAGAGCACTATATAAATGAAATATATATCCCTGTTATAGGAAATAATTCAGTTGTAGATAAAAAAAGCGCTCAAGCTATTTTAGACACAGGGGCACAATATTTTTCCGTTGCAAGAGCAGCAAGAAAAGATCCCTGTATTTTCCAAACTTTCGTGAAAAATTTTTAGTAAAAATAAGTTCCAACCTTTCGTGAACTGACGAAGGTGTTTGACTTCTGGAAAAACCTAAGACTATGATACTTATTCCGATTAAGGATTTTGTAGAAACAAAAACACGAATAAAAGCAGTGGTACCTGCTAAATTTTCTACACTTATAGATAATTTAGTAGAAATCACATTTTTTCAAACCATTGACACCATAAGATCAGTTTCATGTCCTTTTGGTGTTATTTCTCCTTCTATTTCTATTATAAATCAAAGTGAGGAATTAGGAGCTACATTCACTTATTGTGACTTGGGTATTGATTTAAATTTGGCGTTAACAGAAGCTATACAAGAAATATCACAAGAACAACCGATTTTAATTCTTATGCCAGATTTACCATACATATCTCAAGAATTTTTACAACAATTGTTAAAAGAAACTATCTATACTGATGTACTGATTGTTCCCTCAATCTCAAGCGATAAAAACTCGGGAACCGCTGCGTTGTATTTAAGAAATCGTAATTTTTTATCATTACAATTCGGGGAAAATAGTTCCAAACGATTTCAAGCAGAGGCTAATACTAAAAATCTTAAATATCGTGTACTCAACTTTGATCCCTTTGCTCGAGACTTAGATACTATTAATGATGTTAAATACTTAAAACAGCATTTAACCATGGTTTTTCAGCCAACTCGCTTTAGAAGAATATTAGAACAGATAGAATTAATGTTATATTAACAAACCGAGGCCTAGTTTTGGCATTTAATACCTCTTCACTTAATCCTCCCAAATCAATAACTATTAACCAAGCAATAGAATTTTTACATCAAAATGATCCAAATGAAATAAGTCTTTGGAAAAAATCTGCTCAATCTATTGCTTTCAATGTTTATCAAAACCAAATTACATTTACAAACAACATTTTTATTCCTTTAACGTTTCTCTGTCGGAATGCATGTCATTATTGTGGATTTCGTCGTTCCAAGGTACCCCGAGGCCAAGAGTTCTTAAAGCCAGAAAAAATAGAGAAAATTTTAACCAATGCAAGAACCCATAAGGTATCCGAAGTTCTCATTACGATGGGAGACAAACCTGAAAAAAAATATCCTTATGCAAAGAAATGGTTATCAAACCACGGATTTAACACAACAATCGAGTATACTTACTTTATCGCTGAAAAAGCTTTGAAATACGAGTTATTACCCCATATAAACAGTGGAACATTGACTTTTGATGAACTTAGCTATTTACGTGAAGTATCCGCTAGTATAGGGTTGATGCTTGAAACGATAAGCTCAAGATTAACACATTTAGGTTTACCCCATGAACAATCTCCTGATAAACATCCCAAAAAAAGAATGGCTACTATTGAAAAAGCAGGAAAATTGAAAATCCCATTCACAAGTGGGATTTTAGTTGGAATTGGTGAAACTCTGGAAGAAATCGTAGCAAGTTTATTTGCTTTGAAAAATGTCCATCAGAAGTATCGACACCTTCAAGAAGTGATTATTCAGAATTTTCAACCTAATAGAAATAGTATTATGGCGAACTTCCCTCCTCCATCAATAGATTTGATGGAAAAAATCCTTATCATTGCACGTCATATCCTCCCCCCTGAAATTTCAATTCAAATCCCTCCAAATCTTGTAGAGGGCCATGAACATCGCTTTCTAGAAGCAGGAATGTCTGATTGGGGAGGAGTTTCTTCCATTACGCTGGATTTTATAAATCCAGATCATAATTGGCCTTCATTTTCTAAACTGGAACAGATTACCAGAAAAATTGGGTATCAATTGTGTGAGAGACTCCCAGTATACCCTCGCTACATTAATTTAGAGTGGCTCTCACCACAAGTTTATAAGCTTGCTTCTATTAAAAAACTTGAAACACGGATGGTTAGATAAAACGGCGAAACGGACTGACCTAGAGGAGTTTGATCTACGAAAAGCCAGAAGAGAACTCCGTAATGTACTGAAACAGATTCTAAATGATGAGATTCCTACAGTTGAAGAATTATCGATTCTCTTTTCGGCGCAGGGACGTGAAATTTATCTTTTAGGTCAGGTAGCAGACATAATAAGAGAACGTCAAGTAGGATCCATAATAACATACGTTGTTAATCGTAACATAAACTTCACTAATATCTGTTCAAATAATTGTCTGTTTTGTGCATATTCTGTACCTCTTGGTTCAAAAGAGGGATATTTCGATATTTCAATTGAAAGTATCAGAAAAAAAATTGAGCAAACATATCCATATCATATAACGGAGGTCTGTGTTCAAGGAGGGATTCATCCTGCAGTGGATTTTGATTCATATCTTGAAATCCTTCAGAATTTAAAAGAGATTGATCCTACTCTTCATATTCATGCATTTTCTCCTCAAGAAATTACTCATGCAGCTAATTCTATAAAAGAAGATGTCGAAGATGTTTTATTGGAATTTAAAAAACATGGTTTAGGATCTATACCTGGAACAGCAGCCGAAATTCTTGACGATAATATTCGTAAAGTCATATGTCCCCACAAATTGAGTAGTGCTGAATGGATTCATATTATTGAATTATCCCATCAGCTGGGGATTCCAACAACAGCCACAATTCTTTTTGGCCATATCGAAAATTCTCAACATTGGGTTCGTCATCTCTCAATATTACGAATGATTCAGGAAAAAACCCATGGTTTTACAGAATTTATTCCCCTTCCCTTCATTGCAGAAAATACGCAATTAAAGCAAAATCATTCTTTTCATGAATTAAGTAGCTTAGATTATATAAAATTTTATGCTGTCTCCCGATTATTTTTAGGAGACCTATTTAAGAACATTCAAACGTCTTGGGTAAAATTAGGGTTTCCAATGGCTCAGATCACATTAACAGCTGGCTGCAACGATTTCGGGGGAACATTATTTGAGGAAAACATAACACGTTCGGCTGGTGGGCTATTTGGACAGCTTGCTACTCCTGAAAAAATTCAGAGGAGTATTCATCAACTTCAAAGAACATCATGCGAGCGTGGGACACTATACAACCTGTTATGTTAACACATCTGTACAGATTTTTTTCAGCTTAATCCTTTTTTTTAGAGAATTAGGCCAGGCCTTGAAATTGGATGAATTATAGCATAAACAGAGAAGTTAGCCTCGTTTGAAGGAGCTTTTTGACACTACTAAATCATACCTTTTAATTGTCGGGAGTTTTTTTGTTTTTTACTATAAAGGCTTATATAGCCCTTATAAAATCTAACTCTAATCAACGGTGTTTGGGAAAATATATTCAATTCGGTTTAAACAATGCCTATTGAAAAAAAGAGGATTTTAATCGTCGATGATGAAGTAGATACACTCAGTTTACTCCGTACAATCTTAGAATATGAAGGATTCGAAATTTGGGAAGCATTAAATGGGAAAGAAGCCCTTGAACAGGTCCAAAAGATACCTGATTTAATACTTTTAGATATTAAAATGCCTGGTGGATTATCTGGGCTTGATGTATGTCACCGTCTCAAAAAAGATGAAATATACAAAAATATTCCAATTATTATTTTTTCTGCTAAGATTCTAAGTCATGATATAGAACTAGGACTACAAGCGGGAGCTGTTGAATATATCACTAAACCATTTAGTTCTAAAGAGTTAATCCGATTAGTCAATCTCCATATTCAATAGAAATCAACTTGAAGAGTGAAAATACGTTGATCAAAATCATAATTAGCTCTCAATCAATTTTATAACAACTTTAAAAAAAGAAAGAATAATGTTTGACATTTCTGTTGGAGTAAGGTGAAACCAGTGGTTTATATTGTAATTTTAGCTGGAGGAGGAGGAGAACGTTTGTGGCCAAAATCACGTAAGAATAAGCCTAAACAATTCATCTCTCTTGATGGAAAAAAATCTTTAATTCAACGAACTTTCGAGATTGCTTGTCAAATTGTTGGAGAGAAGAACACCTCAGTATCTATACGAAAAGAATTTGTACCAATTATCCGAGAACAATTACCTCTAGCTCGAATGATAGTAGAACCGTTGGGTCGTGATTCTGCAGCCGGTATGGGCTATGTTTGTGCACAGTTTCTTAACGAAAACAAAGATGAAGTAATACTATTTATGGGAGCAGATTATCATTTACCAGATATAACCCGTTTTAAAGAAGTTTTAGAAGCTGCAGTTCAATTGGCCGAAAAAGGAAAGATTTCAACAATTGGAATAAAACCAAGTCGTAATGAAACTCGTTTTGGATATATCAGTCCTGGAAAAAGGATTACTCAAACTCCTGTTCCAATATATGACGTTGAGAGCTTCAAGGAGAAGCCAGATGAAGTTAAAGTTCAAGAATATATTAAGCAGGGGTATTTGTGGAATTCTGGTATGTTTATTGTCAAACCTTCGGTCCTATATGAAAAAATTCGCAAATATATACCATCTCTCTTTCAAGCCCTAGAAAAAATTCGGGAGTCAGAATTTGATGAAAAGGAGGTATATAACGCTTTTCTTTCCCTCCCAAAAGTCTCAATTGATTATGGCGTTATGGAGAAAACATCCGATTTAGTAGTTGTGAAAGGAGATTTTCCTTGGGACGATATAGGTACATGGGATTCTTTAGACTGCATCTCAGAATCAGATTCAGATGGAAACATTATTCACGGGGATTTTATGGGAATTGATGTGAAGAATAGCGTAATTTTTGGAGAAAAACCAGTAGTAGCGTTAGGAATTTCAAATTTAGTGATCATAGATACCAATGACTGTGTATTTGTTTGTCATAGGAATAGTGCTCGAGACATAAAGCGGATAACAGAGAAACTCACAAAAGATCCTCATTTAAAGAGATTATTAGTCTATTAACTGGTTAAACCCCTTGATTTAAGTTAATTTCATGGTTTTTTAAATGGAAACGTTAAAAAAGGAAACTATACCTCAAGTTTTGAATTTCCGTTCTTTTCTTTTTACCATAATACTGGCAATATTCGTTTACCTTCTCATAATGATTTTCAGTGATTGGGAGGATCTGATAAAACAAATAATCACTGTTGATCCTGTAGTGGTCATATTAGCTGTGTTTCTAAGCTTGGGAAATTATTTTTGCAGATTTTTCAAATGGCTTCTATTCACACGAAGTCTAGAACTTGAAATCCCGTTCAAAGAGAACTTTCTAATATTTTTCGCAGGTCTAAGTCTGTCGATAACTCCTGCAAAAGTTGGTGAGTCTATTAGGGCCTTTTTTCTACAAAAAACAAGTTCTGTAGATCTCTCAAAAGGTCTTGCTTCCACTTTCTCAGAACGATTAATAGACTTACTAGCGGTGACTATCCTGGCGCTAATAGGAATCTTAATCTTGGGTTTTCAACAATCAGTTGATTTCTTACTTGTGCTTGTAATAATTCTTTTCGGAATTCTCATGGGAGTTTTAATTACCTTATTCGATCCATTATATAATCTTTTTAGCTGGATCTTCCATTTAAAGCCGTTGTTTGGAGTGGGAAAGAAAATAGATAAATTTCGATCAGATGTAGTGGTCACCTTTCATTACGACGTGTTTTTGGGAGCCTTGCTATTAGGAATCATAGGATGGGCATGTGAGGGCCTGGGTTTTTTCTTGTTGGCACAGAGTCTGGGGATATCTATTACATTTGAAGCCTCTATCTTTATTTATGCAACCTCATCTCTCCTTGGAGCTTTATCTTTCCTTCCTGGTGGATTAGGTATAATGGAGGGTAGCATGGAGTTATTCTTAGTAAACTTTCTAGTTATTAGTTTATCAACGGCTGGAGCCTTGGTTATTCTGATACGAATGACAACTTTATGGTTTGGTGTAACCTTGGGGCTAATATTCCTTATGGTAATTACACAAAGACTAAGAAAAGATGCATCAAAGCCAATATTAACTCAGGATGAGGTTTAATTCCTTCCAACATGCTGCAATTCACAAGAAATCGGACAAGGATCTCAAAAATTAGTAAAAAAGCCAATTTAAAGAAAATAGTAAGACAATATCGGAAAAAAGAGAGGAATTCAATAATCCAAAAGATATTTAGTGAATTTAATCTGGAAAAAACAAGGAGATAATCATTGAAACTCTGTATATTAGTGCAAGTATACAACGAGTTTGAGCCACTCGAAGAACTTGCTAAATCATTAATGGAACAAACATTAAAACCCATAAAAACTATTTTTATTGATGATGGTTCACCTGATCAACGTGTATTGGAAGAAATAAAACGTTTATCTGAAAAATATGGGGAGTTAAATATTGAGCCTCTTGTTATGCCAAAAAAAGATGAGCCTAACTTAGATACCATTGGAAGAGGTTTGAAAAAGGCATGGTTAAGCATTAAAGATACTGATATAGATTATTTATCAATAATTGATACCGATACTAGACCATCTAAACATTATTATTATAAAATGATAGACATACTGGAAAAAAATCCAGATTATGCTTGTGCATCGGGAGTACTTGTCGTCAAAACTGAAGATGACGAATACGAGGAAGAAATAAATATAGGGGCGAAAGTGGGTAGAAAAGATGCTAGAGGAGCAGGTAAAGTCATTAAGACATCATTTCTAAAAACAATAGACTTGGATGATTTTCCTGAAGTCGCTTGGGATACTTGGATAAATACAAAAGCTAAAATAAGAAAGTTTAAAGCTCCTCAAGTTGACGATACTCATTTTTACACTAGCCGACCTACTACTCGTGTTGTAAAGAAAGATCTTCATCGTAATGGTCGTTTAACTTATCTTTTTGGTTACAATCCAATTCTACTTCTTATGAAGGTTGTTTTAGCCAGAACAGGTGGTTTAACACTGCTTAAAGGATATTTTCAAGCAAGAAAGAATAAATGGCGGTTAAAAGATAAAGAAGTGAGAGATTATTTTGGGTGGAAGTTCTTTTTACACTTTTAATAACAGGAAATATGTAAGATGATTTTTTTAATTTACTAATGAATCGCCCATCAATAAAAGTAAATTCTCCACTTAATCTTAAAACTCGGGTAAATAAACCAAATTCTTATAACATAACTTGTAATAACTTTAAATCTTAGTATTAACAGTCAAAGACATCCTATCAGAAGATAAGTTACTTCTAAAAATAGGTTATTAAATCGTCATCCACATGAGTGAACGGTTAAAGGAGTACCAGAAAGATCCAAAAACAGAAAGAAGCTTAGAGGAAATAAACAATATTCTAGAACCAATTGAAAAAGGATTAGTTTCAACTTTTACCGAACCTAAAAAGTCCGTTATTTTCATTCTCGGAGCACCAAGAAGTGCAACTACTCTACTATATCAATTAGTTGCAGAAACGGGTTATTTTGGATATATTTCAAATTTTTTAGCTAGATTTTGGAAAGCCCCATATTTTGGCGCACTTCAGGAAAAAGCGTTTGAAGTTCGCACCTCACATCCAATGTCTTTCCAATCGAATTATGGAAGAACATCAGGATGGAATGAACCACATCACTTTAGCTATTTCTGGCAAAGATGGTTTCAATTCGATGAAAATCATAAGATGCCTAAGGATTTAATTAAAAAAACTGATTTAAAATACTTTAAACAGGAAATAGCAGCATTAGAAAGTGTTTTCACCCTACCTATGGCATTCAGGAGTTTATATTGTAACTTACAGGTCACATTCCTAAAAAAGGCGCTAAATAAGGCCAAATTCGTAATATGTTTGCGAAATCCTCTCTATCAAGCACAATCAATCCTGCTTGGAAGAAAAGCCATTTTTGGAAACACTAAAGAATGGTTTTCTCTCAAACCACCAGAATATTTTGAATTAAAAAAGAGTAATGATTATGAACAGGTCACAGGTCAGATTTTCTACGTTCTCAAGGCAATAGAAGACAGTTTAAAGAATATCAGCCGATCTGATTATGTGATAATACAACTTGAAAAACTAGTTGAGAACCCACAACAACAAATGAACAAAATTATCGAATTAATTGACAAAAATGAAATGGACATGAAAATAAGAGGAAAAATACCAAAAATACCAGTAGGATTTCAAAATCGTAATAAACAAAAAATCAGCGATACTGAATGGGAATCATTGAAAAAATATGTGAAAAAATTCTTTGGCCAAGAAAATGAAAGGATTCCTTTCAAAAACTTTATGGTTTGTAAAGAATAACTTAACCTTATGTTAATACAATCCAGATTTACTATTACATAATCATATAATGAATAATACTCGGTTTGAATATAATAAAATGGTTTTCACTTTGAAAGAAGAGAAATCTGATTTTAAATCACGAAATACAATTGTAGTAGCTATACATCAACCAAATTACTTTCCTTGGTTAGGTTATTTCTACAAATTATTTTGTAGTGATGTTTTTATTTTTCATGATAATGTAAAATTTACTAAACGCAGCTTAACAAAAAGAACTCTAATTAGAAAAGCACCAACATCATCTGAAAAGACATACTTAACCATTCCAGTGAAAAAAACTAGTGACTATTCTTTGATAAAGGATTTAAGCGTTGATAATAACCAAAACTGGCAATCAAAGCATTTAAATCAAATAAAAGGGGTTTATCATAAGTCTCCATACTTCAAGGAATATTTTCCACAAATAAAAGAGTTAATGCAAAGCTTCAAGAGTGTAGAATCATTAGTCGATGTTAACTTGAATTCTATCAAGGGGATTATGGGAATATTATCTATAGATAACGCCATAGTGCTATCAAGTAAACTTCAAGTGAAAGGAGTGAAATCAGAGTATAATCTCAATCTTATTAAACATTTTCAAGGAACAGTTTACTTGAGTGGAACAGGTGCTCGAGAATACCAAGCTGAAGCGGATTTCGAGAATTTGGGTATCAAATTAATTTATCAGGAAATATTTGATTTTCTTGAAAAAAATCCTTATTATCAAGCTCAGGGCAAATTTATCAATGGACTTTCAATATTGGATGCACTGTTCAATATAGGAGCCGATGGAATTATTAAAATCTTAAAAAATTATCAAAAAATACTCTTCAATGAGTTAGATCAAACTTAAGAAAAAATATAAGCAATACTGGATAATGTTTTGGTGAAAATCAGAGTTTACAATAGGAAGACAAAATAAATGTATGCTATTTTGATGTGTGCTCGTAATGAAGGAAAAATTATCGCCAAAACATTAGATCGAATTCTTAATCAGACCATTAAACCAAATTATATTGTAGTAGTTGATGATGGCTCTAGTGATACCACCCCTCAAATTTTAGATTATTACAAAGAAAAATATGGGATTATAGTGATAAGAAGGAAAGATAGAGGGTATTCTGCCGTCTCATCTTATGTCATGGCTAATGTGTATAATGCAGGATTACGATATCTAAGGAAAAAAGCGTGGAAGTATCTTTTCATTGTTCCTGCAGATATGAAATTGCCTAAAGATTATGCTGAAAGATTAATTAACCGTATGGAAGGATATGGTGTTGCAAGCGGCCATCCTGATAGACCAGAATTGATGAAAAGGTTTAATCCTGACCATCCTATTGGAGGGGGACGAATGATTAGAAGAGAAATCTTTGACTATATGGGAGGGTTATATCCATTAAATTTCGACCACGAAAGTTCTGTTATTCATTGTGCTAGATATTTAGGTTATAATGTTGGCCACTTTAAGGATATAAAATACTCTCTTGACCGTATTGGTGGTAAAGGACATCCAACCAAATATATTGAATGGGGTAGAGCTATGAAGGATGCAAATTATCATCCATTCTATGTCATCGGTCGTTCAATAAAGGAGATAATTCTCAAACGACGTTTAATCAGAGGAATTCAACTCATGATTGGTTTTGTTGTACAACCTTCCTCTGATTATCCCGATTATTCCATTTTTTTACGTGAATACCAAAAAAATCAAGTTAATTTAATAATAAAAGGACTATTAAAAAAATTCAGGTTATACTAATGTCTTTGAATTTAATAACAGATTCTAAAACGAAAGTATTATTTATATCCCCTCATCCTGATGATGTTGAGTTAGGTGCTGGAGCTACTTTAGCTAAATGTGTACGTTTAGGAGCAGAGGTTTATTATATTGCTTTGACAAATATAGAAGATAATATACTCATTATTGACGAAATGAAAAAATCTGTTGACATTATGGGGGTACCAGAGGGGAACTGTGAATTTTTTCATTATTCTAACAAAGGTTTTGATAAAGAGAGACAAGAAATTCTTCAGGAACTCGATCGAATAAGAGACGAATTAGAGCCACATATAGTTTTCACCCCATCCTCACATGATTTACACCAAGATCATCATACAACGGCTATTGAAACGCTCAGATCGTTTAAATGGTCTGCTGAAATAATTTTAGGTTATAATCTCTCTTGGAATATTATTGTAGAACCCTTCAATCCTAAATTATTTGTAGAAGTGTCAAAAGAGGATGTCTTGAAAAAATTAGAAGCTCTAAATTGTTATAAAAGTCAAAGCAAGCGATACTATATGAAAGAACAAGCGAATGATGGATTATTACGCTATTATGGTCTTAAGGCAGGCTTTGAATTCGCTGAAGCATTTGAAATCTATAAAATGGTATGGAAGTAATCATGAATAATGTCAGAGTATGTACAAAGTGCGTAATGGATACAACGGATCCTGATATTTTCTTCGATGAAAAAGGGGTATGTAACCACTGTAACATCAATTTCCCTTATGGAATGAAGTTAGTATATGCCAAAGAGCCTAGAAAATTAAATGCTTTGATTAATAAAATTAAGAAAAAGGGAAAGAATAAACCTTACGATGCGGTTATGGGAATCAGCGGTGGTACAGACAGTAGTTACACAGCATATACCGCACACAAATTGGGTCTACGTG
>JAHQWW010000169.1 GCA_029856365.1 Candidatus Hodarchaeota archaeon | reverse complement strand
GGAGAAGTTTTAATTTGCAAGAACGAACATCGTTTTTGGTAAGATTAATACCTAAGAAGTCGTTAATTTCCACCAAAGTGGAATCTAACAGGGTTAATCCACGAAAGGTTAAGTACAGTTCAATGTAGCCTAAGTAAGAACACACACGATCTTCGTAGGTTTTAATACCTAAATTAGTGGCATCTAACTTTCTAAATTGGGCTGTAATCTCAATTAACCATTTACGGGGGAAAAATTCTGACAATTGAGAAGCCACACGCCAATTAACTTGGATACGCTCATCAAAATTCGTTTCTTCATGAGTAATGCGGTTGTGTAAAGAAGAGAGTCTACTAAAATCTCTCTGGGGGCTCTTAACACGCATCAGGGAACCTAAGAACCACGTATCATACTGTTCGCAAGAGATCTTGGAATCATTCGAGGATTGTTTCAACTCAAAGGAGCGGTCAATACAGTTGGTAGGGGATTTCATAAATCCAAGTCTCCAAAACTTAGGAGGTAATAAAGAAGTGATAAACAAATATTTATAAATCCATTCATCTTTATATAGGCTTTTTAAATAATATAAAATGATGAAATTTTGTTTTTTTTTCTGCTGATTTTTATCAAATATTCATCAGTTAAGTTCTTCTTTCTCTCCAGTCCTTTCGATTAATCCATTTTGTATATTCTAATATTAATCACTTTACATTGGAATCCTTCAACCACCATCCCTTTCCTTGGAGTGTCTTATTCCCCATGTGCCTTATCTCCATATCTACTAATTCAAATACTTCTCCTACATACCGTTTCAAAATCGTTTCCACATTGTCAGGATTAAAATCCATCAATTGATGTGATTTTTTCAGTTCTTCATACAATATTGGGTCTAACGAGTTCTGAATGTCTGTATAGTGAGTTGGTTCACTTCTCTCCGTTATTATCTTTTTGGTGATGTCAACAATTAGTTCCTCTAGTTTATGTACCTCTACTGTTTTGTAGATTTTCTCTATATTTTCTTTCGGTTTTCTGAATCTAAAAAAGTAATCCCCGCTCTGTGAGCCAAATGGTTGAAGAAGACTCTTTGCTGAGGCTCTAGGCGGGGGTTGATAAACAATTTTTTCGAATTCAAATCCTGCTAACAACACTGTTCTAAAAAGAATATTTCGATATTTTAAACTCGGATTATGGAATGTGATGATACAATATCCCTCGGGTTTTAATACCTGATATATTTTTATGAATGCCCTTCTCATCATTTGTTCGTATTCTCTATCGTCTTTCTTTTGACGAGGATTCTTAATTATCTCTCCTTTAGCAATTTGATCAAAATTATTCATTAATTCTAACCAACATCCCCACAAGTAGAGTAACTCTCCGTATTGAATCGAATGTCCATAGGGGGGATCAGTAATCACAGTATCAATACTATTTTCTTTAATCCCTTCCATTGAATTAATTGATGACTCTAGTAACAAGTAATCGTAATTTACGTCGTTCACCAATTGCTTAAAGCTTGTAGCTTCTTTTTTATCTTTGAAAACCTCAAGCATACTTTTTTTGGCTCTAATTAAGCCTTGTCGTCCTGTTACTGCTCGTTCAAAAAGTTTCCATACGTTTGATTCCATATTATGAGGGCAGTACCAGTAGCTTTGCTGAACCCAAGCAGAACTAAACGGACGAGATGGTCGTACAGGTGTCATTTTCGAAGCTAGATGCGTCATTGAAGAAAATGTAAATTTGAATGCCTCTTGTAGCTCTAAATCATCAATTTTTTTTATCCTATCAAACAATTTTGACAATGAAATGAGATTTCTTCTACTGAACATCTCATCAATAGAGTTAAATCGCTCTTTTTTCAAAAAAGGGGTTCCATCCCAATAGTTGAGCTTATTTGTAGGATACCAGTATCGACAATCACCATTATCATCAAAATATTCAGTTAAAGTACCATCTTCGATCTTCTTCAGGAGTCTTAAGTCCTCCTCATTCACATGACTAATTATTCTGCCATGGTGAGAACATTCATAACGAACATCAACTAAGGATTTGTTCTTCCATGTGAAACAAATTGCATGTACTCTTTCTCCACACTTACGACAAGTAGTCTGATACAACTTGTTGATATCACGTTTAATTTCTGCTTTGATTCGATTAAATTCCTCAATAATCCTTTCACTATTAGAATGTTTTATTGTATTTCTTGTGATGAAAATGGACACTGGATTGATATCTACTCCTACTGCTTTCCGTCCACATCTAAGAGCTTCCCCGATCATTACTCCACTACCACAAAATGGGTCGAAGACAATATCTTCCTTATCGGAATAGGTTTGGATATATTCTCTTATGACATCCTCTTGTTTTCGAGCAAAGAATTTGTGCATGACATACATTGGTAAATGGCCAGAAGTAGGTAGTGCTTCATCAATAGAATTGTCTAATTTCATTTGAACTATCCAACAGCAGCCTCTAACTTTCCAATAGATTGTCATATATGTTTAAAATGTCAAATTGACGATAAATATCAGTTTATTTTCGAGTTTAACTAGATATTTCGTGAGTTTTGAATGTATTTATTGAACTCTTTTTCACTCCCATCAAAATTTAAAAGATTAATTGTTGGCATATAATGAGAGATTATTGAAGAAAGGAGATATGAGGAATATGACAAAAATAGATTTCAAAAAAGAACTGAAAGATCTTTATTCTGGAGTATCAGCAAAAGAATTTTCAATTGTGGATGTCCCTCCGTTAAATTTTCTCATGATTGATGGACATGGGTATCCTGATACCTCCCAAGAATATCAAGATGCCATGATGACATTATACCCCCTTTCATATACTTTGAAATTTATGGCAAAGAAAATTGGTAAGGATTACGTAGTTATGCCCCTCGAGGGTCTCTGGTGGGCTAAAGATATGGGAGTTTTTACCGAAGCGTTCATGGAAAGGAAAGATGAATGGTTATGGACCTCCATGATAATGCAGCCTGATTTTATCACCCCAGAAATGGTGGATAAAGCAATTGAGGATATGAAAAAGAAGAAAACTCCTCCTGCCCTCTCTAAAGTCCGTTTTGAAACATTTACTGAAGGATTATCTGCTCAAATCCTGTACTTTGGGTCATATTCTGAAGAGGGCCCAACAATCAAACGGATGCACAACTTCATCAAGGATCAGGGGCATAAATTGGTAGGAAAACATCATGAAATATACCTCTCTGATCCTCGAAGAACGAAACCTGAGAGACTCAAAACTATTATCAGACAACCTATTAAATAAAGTTATTGATTTGGTTAATGCCAAAATAAAACGATTTATCTCAAGAATAATAATTTTCCTTTCTCAGTTAAATCTAACTCCTTGCTATTCCCTCTTTTATGCTCAACCAAATATCCTTTAGCCACTAGACGTTTGATTCTCTTTCTAGCTGTTGGTCTGCTGATTTTTAACTCATTACCAACGTCAGAATATGATGGTTTCATTCCTAGATTTTTCTGTTGATAGATTAATCTCATAACGTCAAGATTTTCTTCAGAAAGTGTTGCTAAAGACCGAAGTTCAATTCCTTTGGTTTCTTTCTCTAAATTGTGAATTTGTAGTTCTGTTAAAGTGAACTTATCAACAGATATAATGACGATCGAGTTCTTCAGATATGCAGTTTCAGCTAATTTGTAAACAAGTTGCATTGTTTTTTCGAACCCTCTATTTGTGAATAAGTATTCTATTCGATCAATTAGAATGACACTTTTGTTTGGTGTTTCTTCTATCATCTTAAAGAGGGTAACATTGTCCATAATCTCAGATAGGTGATGAAAAATAAAATTCTCTTTCGTGGGAATATGATAATCCCTTTCTAAAGTTCTAGAAATAATATATCCTCTATATCCTACCTCAATAAGATCTTTAAACACTGTTTGGGATAATACAGGAATATTTTCCGTCACTAGGTAGATATTTCCATCTGTGACATCATATTTCAATAATTGCTGTTTCCACCCTTCCTCCAATTGTATCCGTGGGGTAATATCTTCAATCATTGCAAGATAATTGATAGGTTCTCCTTTTTCGTTATGAAGATGAGAAAGAGTTGTACGAGCCCAAAAGAACTCCTCATCTTTCTTGAGGTATCTTTTTCTCGCTTGATGAATAGATTTTTTATATTTTATCAATTTTTCAGCAAATTTTATGTCATTTTTCCGATCTTCAGGGTGTGTAATATCATGAAGAGATTTTTGAGTAAGTTCTTGTTCAGAATATCCTATCATTTCATTAATAGCTTTATTGACCTTAGTAAATCGGAAGTCTAAATCTGTTAAAGCCATCCCAATGGGTGCATTTTCAAAAATTGATCTGAATTTCTCTTCACTTTCCCGTACCGCTTTCTCAGCCAAAATCCGATCAGTAATATCTTCCACACTCCCTTCATAATATATGATTGATCCATCTGGATCCTTTATTGCTCGTGCATTCTCCCTAACATATGTAAAAGTCCCATTAAGTCCCAATAATTGGGATTCAAACCCTTTTACTTCCCCTTTTTCATCAATCTCCTTCAAGAAACGATCTCTTGGATAATTCCGTTTAGCTGCTAACCCATCGGGACTAATTTTGCACAATTCCTCGAACGAAGATAATCCGACCTGTTTGATAAACTTGGGATTTGCTGCAAGAAATTTGTTATCAGGTGTGCTACGATAAAGTCCAATGGGCATATTTTCAAAGAGTGTCCTATGTTGTTCTTCACTTGTTCGTAATTTTTCTTCAACTTTTTTCCGTTCTGTAATATCAGTCCAAAAACCAACTATTTCCAGGGGATTTCCGTTATCGTCATGAATAAGGTTGGCTTCTTCAAGCATCCAACGGTAGGAGCCATCCTTATGCTTGAATCTGTATTCCTCACTATAATACCCTTGTTTGGTTATTTCACCAAATCTAGTAATAACATGTTCTCTGTCTTCAGGATGTATATTCCATTCCCAGAATTCTGGTTTATTGACAAAATTATCAGCATGGTGTCCAAGGATTCTCTCAATATTCTCACTCATAAATGTGGTTTCAAAATGACCATCTGGCGTACAAGAATAGATTACTGCTGGACAGGATTTAAGGAGATATTCTAGTCTCTTTTTCGTTCTAATAAGTTCCTCTTCGGCCTTTTTTCGCTCGGTGATGTCTCGACAAATACCTAAATACCCGATAATCTTCCCATCTTTAATCTGAGGTGTAGCTTTTGTTTCACAAATCACAATCTCACCAAATTTAGACATAACTCGAGCTTCGTATGGAGGAGGAGTTTCTCCACGAAGTGTTGCCTTAAATCCCATTGTAGTAATGTGAATGTCATCGGGGTGAATAATCTCCACAAAGCTTTTTCCAATCCACTCAGCACACGGGTACCCTGTGATTTTTTCAAATTCTGGTGAAACTGACGAAATTGTCCCATCAAGCGAGAGAGTAAATATAATATCCCGAATATTCTCTAAAATATACCGGTGTTGTTTCTCACTTTCTTGAAGTGTTTTTTCTATTTGTTTACGTTCAGTGATATCTATTAAGGTAATAAAATCAGCAGGACTACCCATATGCATTAATTTTTTCGTATAAACGTCAATCCATTTTTTCTTTCCAGATTTCGACATTAATCGAAAACTTTGGTGAGGTGAAACTCCTTTTATTTCACCATTTTTGATTTTCTGTCCCTGTTCTCTAAAAAAAGACTGATCTTCTGGGTGAACAAGTTGTAAATAATCATCTTTTGTCCAAGATAATATTTCTTCTAATGAAAACTCAACAATTTTAGAAAATACTTGATTAGCATACTTTATCTTTTCATCTTGGATGAGGCAAATACCCATTAATGACTGTTCAGAAAGTATTCGGAATCGTTCCTCGTTCTCCCGAAATACCTCTTCCATTCGTTTTCTATCGGTAATATCAATAAATGTTATGAAATTAGCTGGTTCTCCTTTATACACGATTGTCTTCGAATAAACTTCAACCCATCTTATCTCTCCAGATGGGGTGATCATTCGAAGAGAATAATGAGGAATTACACCCTCTTTTTCACCAACTTGTTTTTTACGTCCTTGTTCCAGGACAGATATACGATCATCTGGGTGTATATATTGTAAGTAATCTTTTCTTGTCCAAGATAATACTTCTTCTAAAGGAAAATTTACAAAATCAAGAAACGCTTGATTAACATACTTTACTCGATTGTCTTGAACTAGACAAATAGCGAGAACAGATTG
>JAHQWW010000168.1 GCA_029856365.1 Candidatus Hodarchaeota archaeon | reverse complement strand
TTGCTAGTAGTTCTGCGGATATTGTAACAGTTAACCTCCAATATTATCATAATTTAACTGGGAATAATCTGGAAACTAGTCCATCTACAATTATTTCGCCGATTCCTATTTACAGTACCATTAAAGATGAAAGTGATCTTTCGTGGAACATCACTTTCAATCCAAACAAAACTGGGGTTTTTGTAATCTATATCACATTCCACTTGAATAATTACAAGAATAGTACGTTCTTCTTTCACCTAACAGTCGTTAAAGCTGGAACTGCTATTGAGTACAAACCTTTGGTAGACATTCCAGTCTATTATACTGAATGTTATGACTTCTTTCTAACGTATAATAACACAGATTATAATGAAAATATTGTTGGATTAATAAAAGACTCTGGTTTTACTATCAATAACTCCAAGGTGGTTGATGTAAATCAAACAGATGAAGGGTATTGGTTCTGTTTCAATCCTTCTCCTTCCATTCTACCTTTAGGCAGCCACGCAATTACCATCACCTTTTCACACGCTCTTTTTGATACAAGCTCTATTGAAGCAACTTTCCTAATAGTAGATATGCCAACAAAACCCCTTAATGTTACTAATATTCGCTATAACCAATCAATTCTTGTTGAAGATGTTCTTCACATTAGTGGATCAGGGTACCAAACCATCAGAGGACAGAATATTTCCGATCTTGATACTGTTGTTCTAAGGATGAATGATACAAAAGTAATGGAATCTTTATACAATTATCAAGTAAGTCAGAATAGATTTGCAATCAACTTCACAACAATGACGTTTCATTACGGTAATTACTCCCTAACCATGGAAATAGGTAGGTATGGTTATCAAAACCAGACCATCAGTTTCAATATTACTTTATGTGGTCGAATGACCACCCTTGAAGTTTCATTACCCGGAAAGACTTTTGAACAAGGTGATCCTATAGAAATAACAGCCATCCTAACATATGTACAGGGAATAGCTGGTGGTTTGGGCGCGGGGTTATCACTCACTCTCTTAGAAGCGGTTAATATTTCTTTCTATATTGAGCTCCAATATGAGGACCAAACTATTCATGTACTCGAAGCTATCAGTCAGACTAATGATCAAGGTCTTACTTCATACATTATTGATGGTGAACATACCCTTGGTGCCGTAGGTTTCTCTAATATTACCGTGTGGAGTAGCGCCGCTGTATCAGGATTACCTTCAAGGTATAGTATGTCAACAGAAGAACTTGCCGAGTATCAAATCATAAAAATAATAGATCCGCTTGAGATCATTATTCCTGTTATCATAACAGGAGCGATTTTATTGCTGTTTATTGGAGCAGTAGTAAGTAGTGGTATTTTTCTAAATCGTAAACGTAAACAACGGAGTGAACTCATTCAACGAAAACGACGGAAAATTGAACAGAGTTTCGAGGATATTAAATCAATTCGCTTATTAATAGCTCGCCACGAGTCGGGATTACAATTCTACTCCGAAAAAACGATTGCAGAGCTGCATACTGATACCGATGCGCTATCTGGTATGTCGGCAGCATTGAGTAGTTTTATGGAAGAGGTTTCAGAAGGAATGCGCTCTCGTACTGATGAACAGAAAGAGAAAGAAAAAATTGAGGTTATGAGTCGGGAAGGACTTCATATGCTTATTTGGCATGGTAAATTCTCCAGTTTCATCATCATCTCTGAAGTTAGATTACCTGATTATTTCAATGATCGCTTAGCAAAATTAGGACGGGAGGTTGAAAATAAATATTCTGATAATTTACAAGACTTCTACAGTGCTGATCAGATTCCTAACAGCCAGATAAAGAAAATGGTTCGTAAACATATTCCTTTGCATTATTTTTCCGCTTTTATTTTAAACGAAGGAGTGTTAACCTTAGAAAACATTAAGTTATCTGGTAAAGAAAAAAAAATGTTAAAGGTTATTAAGGAGATACTTTTTCAAAAAGAGGGAATTCAGTTCTTTTTCAGTGAACAAATCATATCGCACTTATCTAAACACTACAACCGAAGTGAAGCGATTAAATTCTTGGATCGTGCAATTGACATAAATTTATTAATCGAAGCGAGTCAGGAAGACATAATAAGCATTGGTAAGTAATCTGCATTAACAAATACCTTTGAGGAAAGCATGTCAAGGGAATAAATGACAATGCCAAGTGATTATTACCGTTTTTGGCTGTTAAATCATCAAGGATTATATATTTTCGATAAAAAACTAACTAAAACAGTTATCTTAACAAAATCGGAAGAAGATTCTCTGATAGCAGAGATTTTTCGTGATCCAACAATCGAAACCACTGACGACACTCCCCTTTTCACTCGTGAATTACCTGCCTCTTTTGCTAGGCTTCATTATCAGAAATTTCGGAATGATCTGTATATTTTTTTGACTGATGAATTAACAGATGTTACAGAAGTCGCGGTAAAAGTTCAATCTTGGGTTAAAATACGGGAACTACAAAGAGGGTATCTTCAAGGGTTAATCTTATCCATATTTGATGATATTGAAGGACCTAAGGTGGCTTACAATAGTGGTACACTACTGACAGAAAATGCGTTACTGCTAGCGGTACAAGGACAAACTATCACTTCAATGGGACGAATGGTTGATTATCCAAGTGGGTTTAAAGAACCTCTAAACGTTCCCAATCGCGAAGATATGATCCATTTAACTTACAATTTTCTTCAACCAGCTCCTGAATCCAAAGATAGTCGAATCGTTAAAATCGGTAGGATGACAAGCATGCATCTGCTTTTCCCAGTTGAATTTCCCTATGTTAGTGAGGGCCTCTTCCGTAGCTATGTAGAAGCGTTCTTAGATGAGTGGGTATATAATTGGAATGCTCAAAGAGAGAACAGGAGTGATTATCCTCATGAAATTTTTGATGAATTACTAGAAGACTTACGATCTACAATCTCAACTGCTATAGATCTAACAACACATGAGGAACGGGAGATAGGAAAACTCAAAGAGTTCATAATGGACTTGTTAAGCCAAAATAAAGTCCTAAATTATCAAATACGAAGATTACAAGAAAAAATCAAGCAATTAGAAAAGCAATCATTATCTTAAAAATATCAAATTCCATCAAAATCATATTCTCGAAATATCGAAATGATTATCAACCGAACAAAAATAAAACTATTTAATAACTATCAATCTTTTTAATGTAATAATCAAGAATAATTTGGATGTTCAAACTATGCGTGTACTACATGTTGAAGGAAAAAACTTGAAAGAAATGAATCCCCCTTATGAATTCTTTAACGGGGACGTTTATGTGGTCGATAACAGCGATGTTAGCGTAGGATTGAAGAAAAGAGTCTTTATTTGGATTGGATCGCAAGCGTTTGCGGATGACAGAGCTGTAGGGGCTTGGGCGGCCAAGCAACTAGACCTCGCTGATGAAGAGATAGATATCGACACAGAAGTTGAGGGGAACGAATCCGAGGAGTTCAAAGGATTATTGGATTTTGTAGTCGTTACTGGGGATACTCCTGGATTTTTAAAGCATGTTGAAGTCAATAAAGAAGAGATCTCTTACGCACTTTACCGTGTTCGGGACGTAGACCTCACTGATGGATCCTCGACCGACGACATTATGATTGAAAATGTTCCTCTAAAACGAGAATCGTTTGTAAGTGATGATGTTTTTGTACTTGATGCATATCATGATTTATATGTATGGGTTGGCTCTAGTGCCCAAGTTGGAGAGAAAGCTGCAGGTAATAGGTTGGTTCGAAAGTTGGACGTCGCTCGCGAACGAAATCCCTTGGTATATACCATAGGTGAAGGTTATGAACCCAAAGGCTTCTTTGATCTAATTAATCAATTAGCTGAATCAGAAGATGTTCGATCAGCTGATGCCGCTGAAATAAGTAAGGGTATTACAGGTGGGATTGCTGATCTTAAAGGAGAGACCCAGGAAGCAGGGTCAGTACCTTTCGTACCATCACCACCCCCTATTAAAGAACAAGTAACTACTCCCACTTTCCAAGAGCCTCCAAGTCCTACTCCAGAACCTACTCCAACGGAATTGGGGTTAGGGCCATCAGAAACGCGCCCATCAGGCAAAATTGTAAAGCTCTATTTTGTAGATGGAGAATTTCGTGAATTAGGTGGAAATGAGGAGGCTGTACTGGAAATTAATGAAACGATAAAAACAGCAACCCTCAGCTTCACTGAGGGAACAAGCCTCATTACTCAACGTACAGCTGGACGCCAAGCACGGAGTATTTGTAAGGCAGGATTCATGTTGAAAGAAGGTTGGCGAGTAGGGAAGTTATGTGAGCTTAAAGAGGTTAAAGGGGAACGAACCATCCATGACAGGCTTTTACAAGTTGGTCACGAGTACAAATAAAAGTTTACTAACAATTTTTCTTTTCTTTTTTTTTATTATACTAGGTATAAATGATTTTTATATTTCCTAGAAGAGATCCAGGGAGTATTTCATTGCAGGTTTGTAGGTTTCTTCCGAAATTCTTTTATTAGAAAGAAGAAATCTCTCTCTTACTATGATCATAATTGGTGATTTAGATGCTAACATTCAAAGAAAAGGTGAGTTATGGTATAGGTCGGCTTGGATCGTCCATCACAATGGATATGGCTGATTTATTTACTGGATACGTTTACTATGCCTTTTTTGGTTTGGATAAAGATCCTTTTCTCGCTTTTCTGGCGCTTGCAATTGGGAAAATAGTAATTGCGTTTACAAGCTACTTTTCTGGTTACATTTCAGATCGAACTCAAACTCGATGGGGACGACGAAGACCATTTGTAATTATAGGAGCTCCTCTACTGGCAATAGCTTTCTTCTTTCTCTATTCTCCTCACTTAATAATTTCCTTATTAGGATTTGAAAATGAACCTATGATAGTCTTTACCTATTTAATCATTGTTAATTCAATTTATCAAGGAACTTATGGATTCTTATTAACACCTTTTCAATCTTGGATGCCTGAAATCACCACAGAAACCGAACGCTTGGAGATTAGTGGATATCAAAATACTGTAAACCTTATCGCCTTTATTATTGGCGCAGGTTTTGCTTTCCTATTGCCTGGTATACTGGGAGGCTCAGCTGAAGAGTTAGATTTAGATACAACCAATAATATATTCACAACATTAACAAATAAACAGGTTTTAACTATTATTCTTCCAATGATAATCGGATTCTTTGCCCTTTTAGTAATAATTTTCTTTCTTCCATCTATTGTCGGGATTAAAGCAAAAGAAGTTTTTATTCCTCAACCTAATATCCGAGAAGAGTTAAATATCGTTTTTGCAAATAAAAACTACATTTCGTGGACAATTACGAGGGGATTTCTCTCTGTTGCATTAAGTATGACAATGGGGATAGTCCTCACATGGATTGATAGAGCACTTTATTTTACTGGTATAATAGAGTATTTATTATTTGGTATATCGTTGCTTGGAGTTGTTTTTTGTGGATTCATTTTTTGGGGTAAATTTGGTAATAAACAAGGAAAAACCAAGAGTTATATTTATTCAGCAGTATGGATGGCAGTGTGGATGCCATTTACTTTAGTTGTTGGTCAAATTGAGATTATTTCTCTCCTTTTCCCTACTCTTCTTCAGGCCATCATCTTTGTCATTTTTGCTGGGGCAGGTGTCTCTGGATTTTACTTACTTCCGTACGCTATTGTCGCTGACATTGTAGAAGAGGACGAACGACGTTCAGGAGAGTCACGAGCGGGGATGTATTATGGATTTGAATCGATACCTCTAAACTTCTTTCAGGTGATTGGGTATTTAATTGTCGGATACCTGCTGCAGGAGAATTTTCCTTTTGATATACCTACTTTACCTATTTTCACAGATTGGCAAGGTCACACATACAGCCTTGGACTAATTGTTTGGGGGCCATTAGCATCCATTTTCATTTTGATTTCAGTAATCATCTTTTGGAAATTTGTAAATGCTGATCCATTGAGAGAAAGCTGATAGAAAGTAGAAATGATGAAAATGATCAAGAAATAAGAGAATATCTTTCAATTCTCACACATTTTTTTCTTTCATAAAATGTCTCCTGATATCTAATACCTTTAAAATTAATAAGATTTAGGGCTTGTTTAGATCCTAAAACTGAATTATTACCTCTTAAAGGAGTTAGAGGTTTATATGATTGATATCAAAGTATTTCGAGAAAATCCCCACATTATTCGTGACTCAGAAACTAAACGCTTTAAAGATCCCAGTCGAGTGGATGATGTCATCGCATTAGATTCGAAATGGCGATCTTTATTACAACAGGTGAATGAGCTCCGTAAAGAAAGAAATCAAATTAGTCGCCAAATTGGCCCTATGAAAAAGAAAGGGGAAAATATCACGTCACTAAAAGATCGTGTAAACCAAATT
>JAHQWW010000167.1 GCA_029856365.1 Candidatus Hodarchaeota archaeon | reverse complement strand
ACTTTCTCTTGTTTCATATATGGACTTCCTTTGCACTTTTGGGCGATTTCTGCTATACTCTATAAATGCCGGCCTACCCCAGGACACTGCTCTATCTTGTGGCAGTCAAGAGAGGACCAGAGTGAGAAGAGTAAATTGAAGAGATAATAAAACATCCAAATGAAAATGATGTGAAAAATGCAAGAAAGTTTGCCAATGAAATTCTAAATCACAAATGTGAGTGGTACATTTGATTAAAGGAGTATAACATTTTTGAAGTACTCTTTAATCTGTTTTGCATGGCCGCCCTCATGACCCTCACCTTTATATCTGTAATCAAACAAAGAACTAACAGAAACCGGCATCTTACCACCCCATTTAAAGGCTGTTTGATATTCCCAATCATTGCTTGATAAACTTTCGATCTTTCTAATTAACTCATCAAATGAATCTTGCCACTCTTTTAATACCTGGTCTAAAGACTGAGATTTCCGTTTCCTTACCTCGCTCTCATTAAATTCTGCTTCTGTACACTCTTCTTCATTAATAAACCAAGGTTCTTGATCGTTTAAAAGATCATCAGTGGCTTTAATAAGTTCCCAATTCCAAGCAGAGATATGGGCTAAAATATCTCTTACTGTCCACTTGGTTAAAATGATTTCTTCAGCTATTTGTTTTTCTTCCAGTCTGTTTATTACTTCCTCTAATTTTTGATGGTTATTTCTTAAGAATTGAATGGTTTGCTCCTTATTCATCATAGCTTCACCTTAAATCCCTATTTACTCAACAAAGGGTTATATTTGTTCTAATCAACCCATTGCAGGCGCAGTAATGCTGTAAATGAAGTTTGGTTTACAATTCTTCCTTTGATTAGTACCATAATGCATACGTATAGAGTAATTATATTCCTTAAAGCCTAAATGATAAAAGAATTGTAATGGAATGCTAGAAGACTCTGTGACTCCAATGAGAATCCTTTCACATTCCTTACAATGGAATGCACTTATCTGAATTAGTTTACTTATTATATCAAGAGCAATAATAGAGTTATTTGCTACTAATGGACCAATTGAAAATGAACTATTAGAAAAGCGGATGAAACCATATCCAACCACCTTCCTATCCTGAAAGAATACTGCTCCTTCACTCTTAGGATTCTTTACCATGGTTATAAAGATTTTCTTCCTTTCTGCTCCGAAAATTGACAGATCAAAAATGCTAATGTCTCTAATGTGTTCTTTTCGCGCACGAATACTCCGTGGAGAGGAGATTAAAGATTTAGAAAGAGTGGATTTCAATATCTTGAGTCGTAAAGACCGTTCAATTCTTGAAAAATGAAAATTCTCATAAAGAATTGCAGCATCAGGAACAGCATCTAAGAGAATCTCTTCACAACCAATCTCTAATAAGTGATTAACAGCTTCTGAGAATAATGTTCGTCCAATCCCCTTTCCTCGATATTTTTCAGCTACAATTAGAAATCCAATCCATCCTGTAGAAGGAGGATAATAATAAGTTACTACTATTCCATAAGGAGCATTGAGGACAGAATCTTCTGCAAGGTACGCAGAGTCACTAAATTCTAAAAATATTTCTGGTGATTTTTGACTAAATCCCCATTTAACTTGAGAATCAAGATGCTTTAGAAAATTCATGTCTGTTTCTTTTAAAGCCCGAATATGGATTGATAACATAGAATCATTTGTTCAATATTTTTCTACTAAATTTATGTTTTGATAGTGGTAGAAAGAACATGAAATTGTATAGAAATTGGTTCACTACTCCATCCTTTAATATAGATTTCTATGGAGTCTCTTACTTGTTGAGTTATTTTCCATTGAAGATAATCTGCCTCTATACTTTCTCCAAGAGAAATCTGATTTTTGTTTGAAGTCTCGATCCCTATCAATTGAATATTAGAAGCTAGTTTGTATTTTTTCTTCTTCGATTGAAAAATTTTTATAGTTCGGGATAGTGGCTGCAGAAAATGAATCCATACAACAGTACTTAGAGGAAGAGCTTGACTCAACCTTATTAATTTCTTTACTTTGACAGCTTTACATTCGATCCATAGATCTGGAATCAGTTCATCTTTTGTTGGGATTTCAGACTTTTTCCAAGAAATTAAGTCAGGTTTATAACGGTAGAATCGAAAACGTGGTTCCATAATCAGATTTCTATCCCAAAAATAACAACATGCTAGTATTTTGAGAATAATATGGGATTTAGACTCCATTCGACCTTTTCGTAGGACTATCCGTCGATAAAACACTTCTGCTGACTCGCAGCTTTCCCAAATTAGTTTGAACGGTAATATCCGAGAAAGTGGATAGCTCATTAAACTTCTACCAACATTATCTTGTTATTTTGAAAATTTCTGGTACTCCTGCTGGTCGATGATTTCCTGCAAAAACTGTACGATTTGCCAAACTTCATGATACGTATTATAGAGAGCCACAGGAGCAACTCTAATAATATTAGGAGGACGAAAATCAGTTATCACACCACGGGTTTTCAGAGCTTCAGAAATTCGAAACGCTTCGTCATGTTCGATTGCTACATGGCCCGTTCTTCGATCTGGGTTACGAGGTGTACCCACCTCAAAATTGTAAGGATCCCCCGAAAGAAGTTGATCAATGAGAAAAATCAAGTATGAGGTTATCTTGATTGACTTCTCACGAATTCTATGGATTCCTGCTTCTAAGGTTACCTCTAATGCTCCTTCGATGGGTGCAGAACATAGAATATTGGAACTGGACATTTGCCATCCTCCTGCTGATTTGGCATGTTCGAATTCAAGCAACATATCGAATTGTTTTTCTTTCACATATCCAAACCAGCCTGTGAGACCTGGTTCTTTATGGAAATGTTTCTTATTAATGTATAAAAATGCTGTACCCCCTGGGCCTGAATTTAAATACTTATAACTGCACCAAACGGCAAAATCTACTCCCCAGTCATCAAAATAATGAGGTACAGCTCCAACGGAGTGACAACAGTCGAAACCAATAGGAATTCCTCGTTCATGTGCTTCTTCTGTTAAATAGGCCATATCAAGTAATTGACCACTACGATAAAGAGCTGATGGAAGCATAACAAGAGCCATTTCGTCTGTCATATAATCAATGATCTTTTTTTCTTCCAAAAATCGCCCATTTGGAGGCACTAGGACTAAATGTTGATCAGGATTTAACCCCTTTAACTTTATCTGGCTTTGTAAAGCATAAATATCAGTTGGAAAATCAAGTGTATCTGCAAGGATTTTTGTTCTTTTCCCATTTGGATGATAGAAAGTACTTACAAGTGAATGGAGATTGACTGTCGTTGTACCCGTGGCAGCTACTTCACTTGGATCAGCTCCGACCAAAGAAGCGGCTTTTTCTCCCAGGTCTTCACCAAAATGCCACCACGGTCGTTCCCCTTCGAACCATCCTTGAATTCCTAATGTTTTCCATTCATTGATAACTCTGAGAAGAGACTCTTCAGCATCCATTGGTAATAATCCTAAAGAATTTCCATCTAGATAAATCGTGTTTACTGGAATACAAAATCGTGATCGAAAATTAGCTAATGGATCTTTGGCATCTAATTGCTTAGCACAATCTTCATCAATTGTAAATATGTGTTTCACTTTCTTTACCTTCAAAAGGGAGTGGAGATTTCAGTATCGATTCTTGTAAATATTATTTTAGATTTTCAAAGGTGAGAATAGTGATTGTGTTGTTTATGAATTATAAGTTAAAAAATTTTCAGGATAAAAACAGAGAAATAAGAAAAAATGGAAAAAAAGGGGAAGAGAATGGCCTACTTCTTTCTTCGGAACCATACTATGATTAGACCTAAGGTTAGAAAAGAGATAGTAAACTCAAACCCAGGCGTACCAATATCTGGAGCCTCTGTATCTTCAGTTTCTTCATAATTTCTGATTTCAAAGAAAGACGATTGAAGTCGAGTAGTATCGGTACCGTCACTAATCTCTACAATGATCTGATAACCAGTGTCGTCAGGATAAGCGGTAGTGTCGAAAGAGTATGAAGTTTTGTCAGTACTTGATTCTAATAAACCTTCGGTTCCATCAGGTAAAATTAAGATCACCTTGAATGTTAGATCATCTCCATCAGGATCAAAAGCAGTCCAAGAAATGGTTTTTGTCCCACTAAGGACGGAATCTAGGTCATCGAGCTCTCCTTCTGGTGCACGATTCCCAACTTGAACTTTCACTCTAATGAGTAAAGGAGTCGTGTTTTCTCCTATCAAGCCGATAACAATTGTTCGGATACCCGCTAGGAGACCAGAGGTGCTGTAATGATAATCGAATGACCTTTGCTCTCCTTCTGGCCAGTTTGTAAAATCATTGGATTGATCAGCAAAATCGTCGCCTTTTATGAAAATTGTGCCAGCAGAAATTGTTCCAGTACCTATTTTAGTCAATGAGAAGAATATGTCAATACCTTCATTCAACTCAACATATGCTGGATAGCTGATACTGTCAAAACTGACACTATGATCGAAGTGTTCGTATCCATCGAATAAGAAGTGAATGTCCAACCCAGATATGGTCGATAACACCATTTTATACCTAAGGACTTGTGGATAATTACCGGGATATTGATAGTCAATGATTTCAGTTTTATAACTAATTATATGACCTGATTCTGTGAGAGCTCGTCCACGTAAGATCATATCCTGTGGGGAGGACATCCCACTCTCTCCAACAACAGGGAAAACATCAATGAAGTATTCCCCTTTTGACGGTGAAAGGATGGAAACGGTCTGTTTGTCTTCTAAAAGTCCTGAATAAGTAGTACTAGCTGATGTTTCCTCGACACCAGTAACATAGTTGTACCCGCCAGAGATAGTCGAGTTCCAAAGGTAGATTGCACAACCATCATCTGCTTCAAGAGAGACCTCAAGCTCATGCATTGGGATATGTCCGTAAAAGACCTGTTGAGAAAGGATGGCAAGTACAGTTGCGTATACTGGTGGTTCCTGACCCAATTCATTATCCCAATAAGCACTTGAAGAACTGCCATAGACCATATGAGTGCAAAGATAATTAGTGATGTTATCATACCACCACTGATCCTCAGCTCGTCCAGCCATTAGGAAAGCTTTACTCGCTGTAAGATACCAATAGTACTGAAAATCACCATAATGAGGATTATGCCCAATGAGTTCTTCTGGAGGAAGAGCAGCGATCCAATCAAGAGCTGATTCAATAGAGGCCCAATTTGGATCATCTGGTTTAGTTCCACTAAGATATAATCCCCAAATACCTGCAGCTGTCATTGAACCATAGCTTGAACCACCCTGGTCACGCCAATCTTCTGTTGAGGGAGTATAAGTAAATCCACCATCGGGATAAAATGTACCATATTCATCCCACCAACCTCCACGGCATCGTAAGACGAAAGTCTGCACTTTATCCCAGAGATCTGGATCATCATATCTGTAAGCTGCCAAAGCAAGAAATACCCATTGACTAACAGAGAGATCTGAAGATTCATGATCCCATCCATATCGCCAGCCACCATACCAAGGTTCACTTGGATCTACGTTATGATCCTCATCGTTCTGTGTAGCAACTAACCAATCAATGGCATCATCAATTAATAAATCTAAATCTCTATCATAAGTTGGTAGGGTTGCATTGTAAGCTATCAAAGCAATTGTTGCCATAGCTGTTTCATAGGTTGGTGACATATGTCTGATCACCTGACCTGGGTTTTCATAATCATTTTCAAAGGAGTTCTCGAGGAAATTAATCGCGTCAGTAACTACAGACTCATATGCAAAACCTGATTGGATGAAACAGAGTGCTGCTAACGCTGTCATACCTGCGGAATGGTCATCCCCATAGTAATTCCATGACCCATCGTAATTTTGGTTATCTCGTAACCATTCTAAGCCCTTATTAATAGTACTTTCAGGAGAGGGGATAGTTCCTGGAATGATGGTGATTGAAATAGTTTCCATTTTGATATTGCAACCTAAATCAATAGCTCTTACTGTTATATCGATATCACGGGGAAGTTCTAGGTCTTCTGGGGGGAACCAGATTAATGAGAAATCATCTCTCAATGGATCACTCCAACCATGCATCATATCAAAGGTGGTTAATACTTGAGAATCACAAATGAGTTCATACCGAGCGATATAGGAGTTATCAGATACCTCTCCTTTAAATGGAATACCATAGTATTGGAAGATACTTTGTCCTGCTATAGGAGTTTGAAGGTCAATGTCAGGTTTGGTAGTGTCAATATCGAATTTTGAATAGACTGAGAGGCCTTGAGGTGGTTGGGTTCCACCCCAGTCTGGATAGTGGACAAAGAATCGCCATGGTCCCATATATTTTCCCATCAATGTGATGAGGTACTTGGTTTCGGTATTATCCCACCAATCACTCCATATAAAGAATTGTGCGCTACCCCAATCAACATTACTAAAACGCCCCC
>JAHQWW010000028.1 GCA_029856365.1 Candidatus Hodarchaeota archaeon | reverse complement strand
AATCTTGCATATTTTTGTTTTCTGAAAAAGGGAATTGAATAGACTATTGTGATTGTTGAAATATTCTCTAAAAGAACAGTTGCTGTTCTGAAATATCTTTTTATCCTAATTTCGTCCTCTGTAATGAGTATTCTAGAGGTTAATGATTCTGTAAAGAGTTTGGAGGATATTACAATAAGAATGACCCCCAACCCAATGGTTAAACACATATTAATGAGATTAGCGTTAATATCGGGATTTAATACTATATTGAACCCAATAAATAACAATAGAAGGCCAATAATAAACAGTAATAGCCCAAGAAATCCAAATCGAAGTATTTGAAAAAATGGTGGTTTGTAGGCATGAATAATTTGCTCTGGTTGAAGATTATTGGGGGGAGGTGGTGAGTAATTAGTCTTATTCAATCAGGACACGTACCCTGTCTTTTTGAGCAGCTTCATCACTACTCCCAACAATTTGGTTTATTTCAAAAGATCTCATCACGAGAATAAGAACTAGACCGAACAAAATTATACTTTTGTGTATTTTTACCTTTCTTCACAATTCTTTAGTAAGCTTAGTATATGAATAAAGATAAAATTAAATTGTTATTCCTCAAATCTCCAAATATCTCTTTTTTATTAACTAAGTTAACTTAATTATTCTTATGCTTCCCCTTTGGCAATTGGAGGAATACTGATTCCTAATAATTCGCTAAATGAAAGTATTAAAAACACCAATTTGTCATGTTCAGAGACAAGGAAGGCGTAACCAATTAAAAACAATACTACAATAGCTGCTAAGCCACGAAAGACCCCAGCTTTTACTCCAAATGTGTTGTTCTCATTATCAACCGCGTTTGCTTCAGTACTCTTCTGCTCACCCCTACCACGAATTCCTCCATAAATACCGATTAGTGTAAAAACCAGTCCTTGCATTAAATCGAAAGTTTCCTGCGTTGTTTCTTCTGGAGCTAGGAATGCTACAGAAAATATTAAAAAAACAGCTGCAACTAAAAATAGAATCTTCCAATCTCTATTGGGGACAATAGTAATTGGACCAAGTTTCTTCTCAACTCTTTGAGTCATAATATATCACCAATATTGATAATTTTCTTTTTTACTCTGTATGTTTATGCTTTTTTACTTGACTTGTTTGTGCTTTTATTACCTTTATTTAGATAAGAATTGTAATGCAGGTGTAATTACAGTACAATTGTGTTAAAAGAATTCTAAGTGGAAAAAATGCCAATAAAACTAATCTTTTTTACCTTTTCTGTAAATCAAATCTAATTATTCTTAGTTACAATTGAATTCGAGGGAAGTTAATCTTAAATTGATTGATTTAGGGGCATTTAAATTGATCATTAACATACAATGGATGACTGAGTAAAGATTTGATAATATTTTCATATAAGGTCCAAAAAGACCCAGCCTTTTAAGCCTTAATAAGGTTCTTACTATTTTTTTGTTATTCTAGACCTTAACATTGAAGACTAGAACGTTAGAGGGACTTGTTTTAAAAAGGCTCCGACCCAGCCGCTTAAGATGATATTTATAGTTATTGAACTGCTACAATGGAATCTATGTCAAGAAAGCTAACTGTACCATCATAGTTCAGAAATTTTAATATTTCAACGATTTCTGTGATATCTCCTTCAGATTGAAGTTTATTCGGATTTGAAGTCATTGTATTTTCAATTATAATAAAATATTTCTTCATTTATAAGTCTAATCAAATGGGATTCATTAATAGAGAAGCACCTCAACTACTATTCTAGCGAAAATAGAGTTTTACAATTCCTCATGTTCCTCCTCCTTATTTTAATTTGGAGATAAAAAATAAGAAACCATTCAATATTCAAACTTACTTGAAAAAAATCTTTTTCTTTCTTATAACCAATAACCCAAGAATCATAATTTATTTATGTAAATGTTATTCAATTCAAATTCTTTTTTTAATTTGTTTTATTAAACAAACTGAATTAATAATTTGTGAACCTCATATTACCAGGATAATCAGTCTAGTATAATATTTATTAGGAAGAAAATTGGGAATAAAGTGATATAGCTACTGTTTCTGTTCTCCTTTAAACAATAATCTTCACATATTGTTTAACCAAAATGCTCTAGAGAGACTCTCCGCAGATTCATGGAGCATTATTTGGAATACTTTATAATCATGAATTCCAAATTATAATGCGAATCAATTAAGGGAACTGTCTCAAAACATAACTAGTTTAACTAGAAAGACCATGTTTTGTAAAAAGAGTTCTAGGTTAAATATCCCAAGACAACAGTTTTTCCCTCCTTAAGTGATTTTTACTAGAAGTACATCCTCTATGGGGATTCTTATTGGTAGTCGTAAGCCAAATTTGGATTCAACATCTTCCATGCATGCATATCATTGGTCACTGTCACTTAAGAGGGGGTATTGAGCTCGAACCTGAATTAGGGGGAGCATTATATACCGCGCTAGCATTGGCACTCGCTGAGGTGGAAAAAGCACCTCATTATACGATGTCAGGAGTTTTTGGCCACGCCATCCCTGAATTAGAGGGAATGGGTATATTTACGGTACAGAGTGGGAATTATAGGATTTTTTTCTTGTGTGAGGGCTTGTATGGTCATGGTATCCCTTACTTAGCAGGAAAAAAGATGGTAAAGAAAATAAATAACTTATTTCATCTCCTTGAAAAAGATGATTCCCAGGATTCATGTATAATAACACATAAATCCAAAGGCGGATCTTATTGGTTTGATCTCATTTGTCTCTCGGGATTGGGTGAATATATCCAGATTGAAGAAATAACTAGTATTTTTCCTTTACAAACTGTGTCATTTCAATTTAAACAGTCCACAGAGAACGATCTCGACATCATTCGGATGGAATCTTCATGTTTACACGATTTAGGATATGGATGGAGAGAGAAATATAATACAATTATCAAGAAAATTGAAGCCCTTTTTCTAAATCCCATGTACAGTTTCATGGTTTATAAATCGCTTTTCGATCAATTCATTGAATTTAATCCAGATTTCCAACCGAATTTACTTGTCTTAACGTACCAGCAGGGAGATCTACAAGCTATTGAAAATGCTATAGTCGCCATCTTATCCCTGGAATCAAATAAACTGACAATTGAATATTGCCTCCCTGTAACTACAGGAGAGTCTTTAGAAGGAAGCCATTCCGTTAGTATATTTTTACGCTCTCTCGTACTTAATTCATCAGAACAGGATAGACCCCAAAAGAGCATAATATCGCAGGGGAAAACAAAAAACGAGGGAAAGGTATTCATTCTGAATAAATTAGGTTAGAGAATTAAGATAGGAAGGGTGCCCATTTGTGTATTTACTTTTTTTGGGAATGTCCCAAGCTAGAGGATATACTAAAAAATTTTTTTAGGTGTTAATCCAGCCTTTAGTATTATTTGCATCAAAAACATTCTTTAATATCTAAAATGATTAAATAAAATTTAATAGTAATTAAGGGTTAACAAATCATGTCGAAGACCTTAGTATGGATTGGGCTTATTTTAGTTGGTTTAGCTATTATCGGCGGTTTTTTAATAGGAAATTTATTAATTAATAACAATAATACTGACCCTATAAGTGTAGAAATAGTTACAAAAAGAATAAACTCTTGTTCAAATAATTTTGCTTGGTATATTGTAAACATTTCAAGCAAAACACAACAAAATATACCAGAAATAACAATATCAACAAACGTTACTATAGAAACCAAATATAAAATATGGTCTCTAACAACTCCTTCGGTTCTAGAAGTTTTACTTTATCCGAATAATACTCACACTGGACAAACAATTAAATTAGAAGTTGGAATAGGTAAGATATCTGATTTTGCTATCCTGAATGTTTGGGAATGGGAAGGATCACAGCAGGAACAAGCTTATGAAAAATTAGCTCCGTTTATAACGTATTTTTCCCAAAATAAACCCGATTTCAACATCAATAGTAATACTCCTTGGGAAATATCTTGCAATGATGCTGGTTTACTTGTTGTTGAACATTATTTATTGAAAACTGAGACCTGGGAATTAGAACTTTCTTGGCATGTCATGATTCCTCCTTATGATTGGGTTAATGTGTATTTGAGGCCAAGGTCACAAATAAAACCAGTATGGGGTGGAATGATAGAGTCATGGAATATTTCTAGCAGTTTAGTGATCGAAACTGATCCTCCTGAACACGTTTTTCGACCCCAATGACTAAAATCTATCTATTGTTGAAATCTTAGCAGTTATTTTCTTATCTGCCGAAATTAAAAAACCATCAAGAGGCATTTTATTCCATTCACTTATGATTTAGACATGAACTTTCTCTTTTCTTCAAACCCAAAATATGAACGAAGATATTATAAATGGCTGTGTAGTGTATTATATCTATCTTTCTTAAGATTTATAGGTGAAAAATTATGACTGATGGAATATCTGATGATCAACCTTATAACAAGAGTATTTTTATGACAACCCATAATTCTTATCGGTGGTCATTAATACGTCAGCTTGATTATGGAATCCGGGGCTTTGAGCTCGATATTCATGATAGTTGGACGTTATTTGAACGAATAAAGAGATTTTTGACTCTTCTGAAAATTTTTCGTGGAAAAGGTAGCTTCAAGGTCGGTCATTGGGCCCCTGGACATGAAGTAAATCATAAAGCGTCTGGAAATCCACGGAGTAATAATCTTAAAGACTGGTTAGAAGTTATAAATAACTGGTCCAAACGAAAGCCCAATCATGCACCTATTACTATTTTTTTAGATATCAAAAGAGATCTCCAAGATCGAGGTAATCGTCCTCACAAGAGATATGGCCTTATTCGTTTTAATGAGCAAATATCAAATGCCTTTGAATTTAAAAACGAGTCCAATCGTTGGGAAAGACTTTATATCAAGGAAGAATATTTACAACAATTTGGTGGGCCTGGAAGCTCTTGGCCTACAATAGGAGAATTAAGAGGAAGGGTCATCATTGTTCTTATGAGTTTCCATGTATTTCCTGACATAATTGAAGAATTGTTACCAATTGTAGATACTTATGGGATTTCTCTCATGCATACTCGTCAAACCTATCAAATAGGTGAAATTGAGGGGCAGATCATTGAACCGTTATGTTTTGTTGCGTTTAATCAAGATGATCGTGAAAAAGAGGGCTATTATCCTTCCTTAGAGAGAGAATCAATGTTTGTTACAGGGTATTACTCAGATGAGTTTCATTCTTTTTGGAACCAAGGAAAAATTATCCGAAGTGATTACAATCCCAAAGTTGAATGGCCTCCCTTTCCTCCTTATGTCAATTTTCCTGCAACAAATTATTGGGATGATCCTAATTATAGAAATGTAACGGATAATTGGGCAATCTGATTCTAAAGAATGAATATAAAGGTTTTAACATGAAATCTGAATATATTTCAGAGTTAAGAGAAGTATTTGATAATAAAGTTTCGTTTGACTATATCGAACGAAAATTAAATAGCCATGATGTTTCTGTTATACCTTCACCAATTTTAAAGTTTTTGAAAACTATTCCAGATGCTGTAATTAGAATCGAAAGTAATGATGACATTAAATCAGCCTTAAGGATAGCTCGAAAGTACAAAATGCCAATCACACCCCGAGGTAGGGGTACTGCTGGTTATGGTGGAGCAGTACCAATCAATAAAGGGTTGGTCTTGAATTTCACGTGGTTTCGAAAGGTACTAAATATCGACAGGGATGCAAAGCTTGTAACTGTGGAACCAGGAATTATTTGGAAAGATTTAGAACAGGAGCTACAGAAATATTTTTTAGGGCTTAAAATATATCCCACCTCCGCGCCAGGGAGTTCTGTGGGAGGATTTTTTGCTATGGGAGGATCAGGAATTGGTTCTTATGAAAATGGTAGCTTTTTGAACATTGTTCATTCTATTGAAGTAATAAGTCTCGATGGAGTGGCAAAAACAGTCGTGGGAGATGATTTAAAGTACTATTATGGTTTAGAAGGGATTATGGGGATTATTTCGAAAATAACGGTCAAAATTGATGAGAAACAGCGATATGAACCCATTGGCGTTGGTATTCCAACACCAGAAGCGCTACAATCATTTCTTCAGGAAGTGGCTGCAAAAAAACTTCCCATTTGGCATATTAGCTTTCTCACACCCGAGCTCATGAAATTAAAGAACTTAACAGTGAAAACACAGCCAGCAAAGGTTCTAAGAACTATTAAAGGATTTCCTGATAAAGGAGAAAAGGTTTTTCTTAAAGGATTGGAGGTATTTCAACTTCCTCTTCCAGAAGATCGTTATTTTGTAATGGTTGTCGTTCATTCAGAAATATATGAGAAAGTTCGTGATTCCATTGTGAATCTTGCTAAGAAATATGGGGGTAAAGAGTTAAAACATATTCTTACCGCTCATCAATGGGAAGAACGCTTTTATCCGTTAAGATTTAAGCGGCTTGGACCGACTCTTGTTCCTTCTGAGGGAATTATAAAAATTAACCATCTTGCTGTAGCGTTAAGTAGAATTGAGTCAGCTATTAAGAGTATAGCCATTGAGGGAACAATGACAACATCTAGCAATGTTATTCTTCTCGCGTTCAGTCTTGGTGATGAACGTTCTTGGGGATATCCTCTCAGATTTTCACGTAGTTTGAAGTTTTTGCGGATTTTAAAAAAGAATAAAGGTCACACTTATGGAACAGGTTTGTTTTTTACCTCAGAAGCAAAGAATATATTTGGAGAGGAATTCATAAAGGATTTAAAGGTTATTAAGACCATAAATGATCCTCACAATCTTCTTAATCCTGGTAAAGTTCTATTTCCAAAAGCAAAAATGTTATGGTGGGCCATGTTCATGGCTAACTTCCCCGTTGTCCGCTCTTTCCTTCCCCTCATAGAGGTAATTGCTCGTGGTTTACATGGAAGACGTCGAGCTAAGTATCTCCCAGAGGAACTAGTTAATGAAGCATTTAGCTGTGCTCAATGCAGCTATTGTCAACAGGTTTGTACTATATTTGAAGGACGAAGATTGGAAAAAGCCTCACCGCGTGGTAAATTCTATTATTTAACTCAACTAGCTAAAGGTAAAGTAAAGCTTACAGATGAGCTCGCTAGTGAATTTATTCTATGTACAACTTGTTTTCGTTGTGAGCAACCAGGGATTTGTCAATTAAATATCTCTATTGAATCTCTTTTTGAAGAAATGCGGGGTATCCTGATTAATAGTAAACAATGTGCAACTTTCCCAGCTTTCCACTTAATGGCAGGAGGAATTGTTACAGGAAAGAATATATGGAGCCATGATCCAAATCACCGTGTTGACTGGGTTCCAGAAGAAATCAAACCTTTCGTTGGTAAAAAAGCCGATATTGGTTACTGGAGTGGCTGTACTGCTAGTTATTTGATGCCAAACATTGCCTCAGGAGCAACGCGTATCTTGAAAGTAGGAGGGGTAAACTTTACCATACTGGATAATGAAGGATGCTGTGGAGCCCCTATGATGATGGCTGGTTTATGGGATGTTTTTAAAGAAACTATGGTAAATAACATAACAAATATCCACAGAAATGGTATAAAAAAACTTATTATTTCTTGTCCAGCATGTTATACTTCGATGGCTTATTTTTATCCAATATTTATAGAAAAGATGATAGATGAGTATCCAAAATTGAAAAAAATTTGGGATGAAGTGGAATTCATTCATGTCTCAAAGGTAATTGATGAACTTGTTAGTGACGGAAAAATCAAATTTTCTCAAAGCATTGAGAGGATCGTAACATGGCACGATAGTTGTCACTTATTTCGTCCTTCTGATTATTATGAAAATCCTCGAAATGTACTGAAAGCTATTCCTGGATTAAATCTTAGAGAAATGGAGCATCATCGAGAAAATTCTTTGTGTTGTGGTTCTGTTATAACGAGAATGGGGAATTGGGAGGCTTCAAATCGATTAGCTAAGATCAGACTTGAAGAGGCTCAGGATGTTGGAGCAGAAGAGATTTATACAACTTGCCCTTGTTGTGAGTTTCAGCTGCGGATAGGAGCAGCAAAAAATAACATTAATATTCCAATTAAAGATCTCACTGACATTGTATTAGTTGGAATGGGCGAAATACCTGTTAAAGATCCGACTCCCACAGTTCTTCATATCTGGAACCATGTTTTTGAACCTGCCATTTTGCTTATGACACCCCATGGACTAAACAAAATGATGTCATTAATGATGCCTGAGATAATGGAAGCAATACCAGAGGGCTTTAAAACAATATTCAATGGATTGAAAGTCATTAGATTTAGTTATATTATGAGTCCGATCTTTAGAGTTTTGGATAAACTTCCCTGGGTGATGACAACGATGTTCAAACTTATGTGGTCCAAAACCATGTCTAATATGCTTCCTGAAATCCAAGAATATATGTTTTTATCAATCCCTGGTTTAAATCAGTATCCTCAAATGAAAAAGAGAATGGATCGTGTATTACCATATACATTGGAGAAAATTTTTCCTACTATGTTACCCAAAATGATGCCAGAGCTAAAATCAATAATCCTTGAGGCCATAGAAGACTACATGAAAGATAAACTTGAACCTATTGGCAGTTTTCGAACCAAAGTGACTCCTACAATCTCTGTTGACCAATGATCATTATTTAAAATTGTGTTTCTATAAGATTAACATTAAAAATATCTTTCAAAAGGAATTGCCTATTTTTAAAATGTTATATTACACCCAATTGGTACATCAACCCTAAGTTGTGTATTTTGTTATTTCAGTAAAAATATCTTAATGAATTAATAATCTTCATGAATGTAGATGGTTCCTTGCTGGAGAGGGTTTTTACTTTGCGGTAATCCTTGTTTTTATACAACAGCTATTGGCACCGTCTTCGATACGTACCCAAATCAATACACAGAGATGATTCAACTCGTATGTGATATTTTGAGTGCTGTGGATTTAGATTAGTATTTTTATTTGAATACTTCATTTTTGGACTGGGTATCTACTGCGTTGTTTGGAATTCCATTCTTGCCTTTTTAATATAAGTAGGTTGATTTGACAATGCAGAAGTTCTTCATTTACTTCCTACAATGGACGATCTTTCTTTTACTTAGTATTTACTTCTTTGAGTATTTTCCGAGCGGTGTGGAGGTGATGAGCAATGGTAGCTTCATCGTATGAAGGACTTGGGGATGCTAGAAGCTGGAATACACTTGTTATTCGATATTCATTTCGTTCTAAAGCATCAATTATCTCACGATCAATCGATGGACAGAGGAAACTAAAATGAATAATGTTTTCAAAAGAAAGAATGTAGCGTTTCCATAAATCAGATCCCTTAGGAAGACGATTGATTACACTAGTACGAGTTTTCTTCCAATTTGATGATATTCCTTCCCGTAGGCGATCAAAGAATAGATCAAGTTGCATTTCATTTTGAATGGTTGTTCTAACTGTATAAATAATCGCTATTGGAAAGTAAGGAACATTTTCTTGAAACGAATAATACTCATAAGGAGTAGTAGAAGATATCAAAAAAGGAAGCAAAAGAAAAAAGCCGTGAGCTATTCCAATAATTTCATCAGTTTTCCCATCTTCAAACCAAATAGAGAACAATCGTGCGCTTCGTGGATCGATGTCAGGGATATCTTTAGCCCAACTATGAACATTAGTGAAATCTATAAGAACTGGGCCGAGTTTTTCGATTTGTCTTGTTGTATCATACTCACGACCTGGTTCGTAAAACCTTTCATAAGCATATTTTTCAAATTCGGTCATCCGTTCTAGTTCAACGGGTTCTTCTCTTCCATCATGGATAATAATATTAAGTTTTTCAAAACTATTGCCCAATTTTACCACCAACAAATGAAAATTATTTTTAGATCGAACTAAATAAAGAATGAAAATATATTTGTCTACAAATTTTTAAAATCTTAAAAAAGAAAAATAGGTTTGATTCTTTTAATTAACTTCATCTGTGACAAAATAGCCTTGAACTAAAGCTAATCAAAATCCAATTTTTTTTATAGAGACTATTCTCTTTCCCATAGGCCTTTCCCAACGAGTACGATGATAGCCCCAACAATGAAGACTACTCCAGCCATCACTATTCCAGTGAATTGGGTTAATTCAATTCCTAGAAGAGTGTTAGGGATATTATCTACCATACCGAGACCAATAAGTAGTATTAAGGGACTTACTAAAGTGATGCACGCGCCAAAGATTACTATAAGACCACCCACTATTTTAATTAAATTCATTTTATCACCTTTATTCCGAAAAAATACATCATTTTAAGCTTTTTCCTGGAAAAAACTAAGAAAAAATAGTACGATTTAAATCCGTTTCAAAGCTAATATCAGATAAAAGTAGAAAAGCAACCTGTTATAGTGAAAAGAACAGTTTATTTGAAAGTAGACTAATTTTAAGTTCCAGGTTATTTTTTCCAGCGACTCTTTTTCTGAGATTTCTGTTCTTCTTTTTCTTCTAACATACTTTCGATGTGTTTTTGGCCTTCAATTAACGATTGTATATCAGTCTGGATACTCTGAATAGTTGTTTCTATTTCAAATAAGTGATGTTTGACAAAAGTTCTATAATCGGTGTCTTCAGTCTTGGTGACCATCCTTTCAACAACATGATTTATTCCATAAGCCTCTTTCATAGAGGAATCTTTTAAGGAAGTAGGGGCTTTAGGTGACATTTTAGGTGGCCCTTCTAGAATACCTGGTTTAACATCTGATTTTGGAGAGGGGACTATAGGAGGAATTGGAGAAGTATCTGGCGGATCTTTCGGAACAGGTGATTTAGAAACAGGTTTGGTATTTGATTTGGTAGAATGGGGGATGGAGATCGAAGAAGGAGGTGAATTGAATTCTGGTGGCTCCGAAAAATCGCCTTGAAGCTCGATAGGTACAATGGGTTTGAAATCGTCGGCTTTCCGATCTGAAAAGGATTCCTCACTACCGCAATGTGAACACGGGAAACTCATTACATAATTTTTACATTTTTTGCAGACTGGGCTAATTGGAACTCACCATCATTAGTATGTCGGTTGTTCTTGTGGAATCAAACCTCTCTTAAAATTAACCATTCAAGCTATAGTATTATCCAGTTTTTCCTATTATGAAATATCTTCAAATCTCTTGTTAGTGCAAAAATATTCTCTCTTTGTTTCTTTAAATGAAGTAAGGATGATTTTCAGTTCTTTAAATTCAAGCTGTTGTCAACTTCCGCTTTACATAAAACAATAGGATTTTTACTAAGGAATAATTGAAGTAAAATCTTCCTCCAGTTTTTAGTAAGATCAAAGCAAGGAAATTTATTTCTTATTTGATTGTTGAACGAAATCTCCATTTTCAGATTTAGTAATCCAGTTTGAAAAGAATTTACTAGTCTTTAAATAGGAGTGATAATGGACTTGAAGTATAATACGGAGAGAACTCTGATGAAAAAGCAGGATGACTTGATTCGAGAACAATCCTCTTCAAGTTACATTATTGCCATACCAGATGATTTTACGCTTACAAAAATACCGAACTTAGAAGAGTTGCTTACAAAGATCACAACGAAATTAGGAATTCCAAAAGCAGAAATAACCCATGCAGAATTGGCTCTCACCATTGATGTTTTTAAAAGTGAGAGTGATATCTGGACGAAAAAGATGTCAGATATCGATTGGATTATCTTTTCAATTTTCCAACAATATCAATTGGTAATCCATGAATTTTCAACTGAACCTGGGAATGGACGAATCTTTAATATCTTGGCGAGAGGAAAACAACAAAGAATCGAGCAAATTTTAAGTGGTCAGTATCAATCAATTTGATAGAACTTTCCTAGTTAAACCAGGTTTTTATGACAAAATTCTTCTTATCCCTGAAGTGTTGGTTTGAATATTCTTCGTTTTTTTCTCAGTTACACCTTTTTTTCAAGTTATACTAGATGTATCAAAAAACATGCGCGCAAGCGCACACACTCAAAAAATATCAAATGGGGAACATAGGCTGAATATTCATTTGGAAAGGTATATATCAACCAACACCGGATGAATACCTTACGTTGACAATGCTCAACTAGCTATTCGCTTTCACTAGTAAACTCTCTGAAACTCGATGAGCTTAATATAAAATAACAGTCTTCGTCATGATAAGCCCGAGGACACAGTATTTGAATTTCCACAGGGGAAGTCAGTTTTTACAAAGTTTCAATCCATTAATCTTTAATAATAGAGATACATGGAAGAGATTACAGCTTGAGGGTGCCTCCACGGTTTATATCATACTCAATATGTGTGGTTTTTTTTATCAACGTCATTATACCCTCCATCCAAATTCAGAATGATAAAATTCCTGAAATGATAGAAAAAATTCAAGTAGTCCCACGTTTGATAAGTAATGTTACTATGCTTGATTGTTTTGATAAAATGAACGGAACTGTGGAGAGTGACTGGAATAGTTATCAATCATTCCCTCCAGAGTCAAATAATGATCCTAATGATGAATTACTTGATCAGCAGGATTTTATTGTAAAATCTTCAGTTAAATTAGGAGGTAATTGGGGAGATATTTCGTTCCGATATCGGAAAAATATAACGATAAATTCAATGAAAGTTGCTGCAGACTTACAAGATTTCCCAGTACTTATCGATCTATACGATAGCGATCTGCATTTAGATGTACAAGCAGATGGTGACGATATTCTATTTGCTGATATAACAGGTGTAAAGCTCGATCATGAATTGGAATACTTCAATCAAACATATAACTCCACCCATGCTCATTTAGTGGCTTGGGTCAGAATTCCCAACTTATCGAGTACGATTAATACCACTATTTCGATGTATTATGGAAATCATAATATTGGAATTCAGGAAAATCCTACTGGTGTCTGGGATTCTAATTATCTTACAGTTTTGCACTTCAATGAAGCTGTGATGGATGAAAATTCAGGAGCAGCTCATTATGACTCAACCATAAACCTTATTCATGGCATTCAAGACGGGAATGATGATTTTACAGGTAAGATTTGTGATGGGCAAAATTTTGATGGAGCAAACGATAAAATAAATATCCCACCAAATTCCACTCTTAATCCAAGTACAGATGTGACTATTTCGGGATGGTTTAAGCTTAATAGTGGTCATTCAAGCTCTTCTTCAACGTCATTACTTCTGTTAGAAAAATTTGCGTCAAATGATCAAGATATGGCAATCATCCTCACTGGGATAGATTATAGCCAAGGAGAAGATGGTGGTCTTGTATTTAAAATTGAAAATGGCGATGTAATGTATAAGTGGACAGAAACTAGAACGTGGTCAGCTAGCGTTTGGTATTACTTTACATGTGTATTAGATACAAATAACTTGGCAAACAATAAGATTTACATCAATGGATTAGACGATACAGATTCAACAGATTGGAGTAATGGTAATAACGCAAATCTTGCTTGGAATAGTGATTGGAATATCGGAGGTGGAAATGTTGACACTGGGCAATTGGGAAATGGTCAAGCATGGTTTGATGGGATAATTGACGAGGTTCGAATTTCTAGTATTTCACGCCCCCTCAGCTGGATCATAACAGAGTACAATAACCAAAATAATCCTAAGAGTTTTTATTCTATTAAGAAAGAGGAAGAATATTTTGGGGGTAGTACTACTGGCTTCAGAACTTACCATGGTTCTTTTCAGTTTTTAAGTGGGATTGAATCTATTCAACATATTGGAGGAACTGTTGACCCAAGTCAGGCCTTTCTGATAATGTACTATGCAGGAAGCAGCTCTGCTAGCCATCCCCGCGAACATCAGGTCAGTGGTTATATTAGTTCACCAACTCATCTAACATTTGATAGAGTTGTAGAAGATTCAAATGTTTATGTTTCATGGTGGATTGTAGAGAGTCCTGAAATTTATGTTCAGCGAGGATCAATTAGTATCGGGGCAGGTCAAGCGAGTAATACAGCGTCAGTCTCTATGGTTGATCCTTCGAGATCACTTGTAATAGGACATAGTAGAGTAAATGAGCCTTCTGCTACACAACAAGATACCAAAGATGGCTTTGCAACTGTGGAACTTTTTAATACCACAACAGTAATGGCTGAAAGAGCGGGGGCAGCTACTAGCACTGATGCAATAATTCGATTTCAAGTTATAGAATGGCCATCAAAATACGCTGTTTATACTGGAGAAGTAGTAATTAGTTCTCCAGCACAGATAACTGATTTAATTGCTGCTTCTGGGAGTCCCAACGATCCTGTGGTGAATATGAGCTCTAGCTGGGTTTATTTCACGTATGACTGTACAGACAACGGACTCCAGCAAACTTCTATATTTGGGCAAATAACTGATACAAATGAAGTCACTTTTGGACGATATGACAGCTCTTCATATGCAAACCGTATTCGTTGGTATGTAATAGAACATCCTCCAGAAGAGGGAATTTATGTCCAGCGAGGGAATTATAATTGGGATCCTCCAAATTCTGAATCAAATTCTTTAACTAATGATATACCTAATCAGGTTGATCCTGATAGAACTATAATCGTTCGAAGTTCATCTACGAGGGGTACTGGATTATCTTTTCCTCGCCAAAAAAACCTCCCGAGACTGATTTCTGGGTCTCAATGGACGAGTACGCAATATCATGGAACAACAGATAACTATGATCAACATGAAGAATGTTGGCAAATCATCAGTTTACCCCCTCCAGATCATTTGCCTCCTATTATCCATGATTTTGGTGTGGATGATACTGGAAATGGATTCCCTCAATTCTGGGCAAATATCTCTGATAGCATGTCCAATGTTGAGACCGTTATGCTTAAGTTGAACGAGACATGGAATGATATGATATTGAATGAAACGGGTTTTTGGGTTTATCAACCTTCATCAATTAATTTTAATGACTTCATTAAATATCAGATTTGCAATACAACTGATTCTTCAGGTAATTACTTGACTGAGGGGTCAATTGTAAAAAATATAACTTTCAATTACGATACAGTTTTTCCTAATGTGCTAGATTGGGAATATTATCGATATATCGGTTCTTTTGGCACCTTTAATGCCAACGTGACCGATTCCTGGGGAGAAATAGACTCCGTACTTGTCAATGTAACACAGTGCGCTGGAATAGCACGTAATGATTTGACAGCTACAATGAAACCTACAATTTCGGGGTATATTAATGACACTCTTCAAATGAATGCAGGCACTATTTTATTTGAAATCATTGTTAATGACACCGCGGGTAACTCTTACACTTCAAGTAAACATCAAGGTGAAGTGAACATAGCACCTATTGCCTCTAACTTGATTCTCTCCCCTGATCCTCTTCATAGTTGCAATACGTTATCCTTGAATTATGATTTTTATGACCAAGATGGCGATAGTGAAGAAGGTACTGAAATTCGTTGGTACAAAAACTCAGTTTTCGAACCAGTTTATAATGATATGAAACAGATTCCAGCTTATGCGCTGATCAAAGGTGATGTTTGGTGTGCTTCAGTACAACCAAAGGATGGTAAAAATTTTGGTGAACTAATCTGGTCTTTAAACATCACTGTGTATAATTCAATCCCAGAACTTTCAAACTATTATATTGCTCCTGATATACCAACCACTGATTCTGTCTTGTCTTCTATCTACTCTTATTATGATTATGACGATGATGACGAAAACACAATCAATCGACAGATAAGATGGTATAAAAATGGATATTTAGTAGTTTCTATCAACGATCAAATATCTGTCCCTTCTGAAGAGACCACTAATGGAGAAGAATGGTTCTTTGCGATGCGTGTTCACGATGGTACTAATTACTCCAATTGGGTGACATCAGTTATTGTGACAATAGCTAATACTGCCCCTTTAGCAAGTAATCTTGATTTAGCTCCCAATAATCCGAAAACAAATCAAGATCTAATGGCAAGTTATACCTTCATTGATTCTGATGGAGATCAAGAAAGTGGGACTATTCTTTTGTGGTACAAAAATGGGATAGTACAACCTGCGTATGAAAATCAGCTTATTGTCCCCCCCTCAGCTACAAATAGGGGAGAGAACTGGTACTTTACAGTTTTACCCAGTGATGGAATTAACTATGGTAATCTTAAAACTTCTTCAATGATTAATATAGCGAACACGGTACCATCGGCCAGTGATTTGAGTATAACGCCTAATGAGCCGAAGACTGGTAATGAATTAATGGTAATATACAGCTACGCTGATGTTGATTCGGATCCCGAAAGTGGGACAGAAATCCTTTGGTACAAAAATGGGGTGTTACAAGGAGGTTTGAATTATTCAAACACTGTTCCTGTTACTTATACTGCGAAAGAACAAGTGTGGCATTGCAAGGTTCGCCCATCAGATGGGACAGATTTTGGTGAGTGGATAAGTATCTCAACCAATGTTACTATTGGTAATACTGTGCCTTTCGCAATTGACCTAATCATAACTCCTATCAATCCAAAAGTGGTAGATGACCTGATAGCGAGTTATACTTACATAGATCCAGACTCAGACCCCGAAAGTGGAATGGAAATCCTTTGGTATAGGAATGGTATACTACAAGGAATCCTGAATGGTTCAATAACTGTTCCTGCGAGTCACACCTTAAAAGGGCAAGAATGGCATTACAAACTTAAGCTATCAGATGGAACGGATTTTGGTGAGTGGATTGACCTTCCGATTAATATCACGATTGTAAACACAGCACCCTTTGTTGCTGATCTTACTATAGTCCCTAATGAGCCAACATCTGGTGACGAGCTTTCTGCATCATATAGCTATACAGATCCTGACTCTGATTTAGAAAGTGGGTCATTTATTCAGTGGTATAAAAATGGGGAGGAGCAAACTACTTATGAAAACCAGACTACCATTCCTTCTATAGCAACAAACAGAGGGGAGAACTGGTACTTTGTAATTCAACCTAGGGATAGTTTCGACTATGGGATTCCCAAGATTTCTTCAACGGTTACAATTATGAACACTGAACCTTCAGTTAGCAATCTTATAATAATTCCTAATGAACCTAAGACAGGGGATAACCTTACAGTAAGTTATATTTATGCTGATCTTGACTCAGACCTGGAAAGTGGAACCGAGATCCTATGGTACAAGGATGGAGTACTGCAAGGAATGTTGAACGGTTCAAGAACTGTTCTGGCTAGTTACACTGCAAAAGGACAGGACTGGTATTATAAACTACGACCATCAGATGGTACTGATTTTGGGCAGTGGGCCATTGTTCAAAATAATATTACGATAAATAATACACCTCCTTCTGCTAGCGATTTAGCTATTATTCCTATGAATCCCATCACGGAAGATGTTCTATTTGCAACCTATTATTACAAGGACAATGATGCAGACCCCGAATGCGAAACAAATATCATTTGGTTTAAAGATGGGGTCCTACAAGACAATTTGAACGATTCGCTCTATGTTAGTTCCAATCACACAGCTAAAGGACAGGTCTGGCATTTCAAAGTTAAATTATATGATGGTATGGACTTTAGTGACTGGATAAGTGTTTCAAGTAATATAACAGTTATTAACATAGAACCCTCAATTAGTGATCTGTTCATAACACCTTATACTCCAAAAACTGGAGACGATCTTATAATGACGTATACTTATACTGATCCTGATTGTGATCCTGAAAACGGATCAATAATTCGCTGGTATAAGAATGGTGCTGAAGAGCTCAGTTATGAGAATAAAACTACTGTCCCCGCAGAAATGACAAATAAGGGGGAGATTTGGTACTTGACCATTCATCCTTGTGATGGTGCTGATTATGGAACTGTCAAGACATCTTCATCAGTAATTATAACAAACACGGTACCAACTTCAAGTAGTCCAATAATAATGCCCACTGAACCATTATCTAGTCATGATCTTATAGTAAATTATACTTATATGGATCCTGATAATGATCCAGAGAGTGGTACCGAAATCCTATGGTACCAAAATAGTATCCTGCAAAAGGATCTTAATAATTCCGAGATTGTCCCTGCTAGTTATACTACTAAAGGCCAAGTTTGGCATTACAAAATTCGCCCATCAGACGGTTCTGACTTCGGGATTTGGATGGAAGTCCTATATAATGTTACCATTGGTAATACTGCACCATCTATAAGTGAGCTAGCTATAATACCAGAGAATGTTACGACAAAAGACAATTTAATAGTGATTTACACTTTTATAGATCCTGATTTAGATATTGAGAATAGAACCATGATTCGTTGGTTCAAAGATGACGTGCTGCAAGAGGATTTAAACGATTCTATTCTCGTTCCAGCTACATTTACAGCTAAAGGGCAGGAATGGCATTGTATGGTTTGTCCATCAGATGGGATATGCTTTGGTGAATGGGTAAGTGTTACTATAAATATAACTGTTGGTAATACTGCTCCTACAGCAAGTGGTGTTATCATAACTCCAAATAATCCGAAAACTGGAGATAATCTTACAGCAAACTATATCTTTGTTGATCCTGATGGAGACCAAGAAAATGGATCTTATATTCGTTGGTACAAGAATGGCTATCTTCTACCAAGCTATATAAATCAAACCATCATTCCTAACTCAGCTACTAACAAAGGGGAAACCTGGTACTTTACGATCCAACCAAGCGATGGAACAGACTTTGGAAGTCTAAAAATATCTCCAATTATCATTATAACAAACACTGCGCCATCTATCAGTGATTTAACCATGATGCCTAGCGGTGCAAAGACCGAGGATGACCTTACAACTAATTATACCTATAGTGATCCTGACAATGATCCTGAAATTAGTACCGAGGTCTTGTGGTACAAGGATGGGGTATTGCAAGGAGCATTGAACGGATCTATGATTGTTTCTTCTAGTTATACTACCAAAGGAGAGGTCTGGTATTGTAAGATCAGACTGTCAGATGGTACTGACTATGGCGAGTGGGTTAGCGTTTTAAACAATATTACGATCCAAAACACAGCTCCTCTTGTTGATAGTTTATTAATAGTCCCCAATAAACCTCAAGCTAATCAAGACCTTAAAGTAAGCTATATATACACGGATGTTGATTCAGATCTCGAATCTAGCTATGAAATCTTATGGTACAGAGATGGAATGTTGCAAGGAACTTTGAATGGTTCAATGAATGTTCCCACAAGCTATACTGATAGAGAGCAGGTGTGGCATTGTAAAGTTCGATCATCAGATGGCAATAATTTCAGTTCCTGGATAGGCTGTTTAATAAATGTCACAATCCATAACACTCCACCTATAGTCTCAGATGTTAAAATTCTTGAAAGTTCACCAGTTTCCAATGATTCTGATCTTCATGTTTCTTACTCTTATTCAGATTATGATAATGATGTGCAAAAAAATACCTCACGAAGGATCTGTTGGTACAAAAATGGAATTCTTCAAGAAATACTTAATGATTCATTAATAGTAGATAATGGTAGTTCCATATCGGGAGATATTTGGTATTTCACTATTCAGGTGAGCGATGGAATAAATCTAAGCAAATGGGGGATTTCTCCCTCTGTTAGTATAGAAGTACCACCAAATACTCCACCCGAAGCAAAGCTCTTGTACATAACACCTGAAAATCCCACTACAAGTAATAATTTGAATGTAATTTGGACATTCTTTGATGAGGATGGAGACAGTGAATCTGGATCAAAATATTATTGGTACTGTAATGGAGTCCATATGAATGATTATGATGGGTTGCAGACCCTCCCATCCGCAGCTACAGTAAAAGGTGATATCTGGCATGCCAAGGTAAGACCTCGCGATGGGACAGACTTTGGCAATATCACAGGTGTATCGACCAATTTAACGATTGGGAACTCTGTTCCTTCAATTGAGGGTCTTGTTATCAACCCCGAAGACCCCAAAACTGCCAATGAATTAAGCGTAAGATATTATTGGATTGATCTTGACACCAATGATGTTGAAAGTGGGTCTAATATCATTTGGTTCAAGGATGGGGTATTACAAGGAGCATTGAACGGGTCCATGACTGTAATTGCAATTCTTACAGCCAAGGGACAAATCTGGCATTGCAAGGTTCGGCCATCAGACGGAGTTGATTTTGGTGAGTGGCTAGGTAGTACAATTAATGTTACCATTGGAAATACACCCCCATTTGTCAATGAATTGTCTGTATTACCTGGTAACCCTAAAACAGAGCAGGATCTTTCAGCTAGTTATACTTTCAATGATCTTGATTCAGATCCTGAAACTGGATCATACATTCGCTGGTATAAAAATGGGGAAGAACAGATTGTTTACGAAAACCAAACTACCATCTTCGCAGCAAATACGAATAAGGGGGAAATTTGGTACTTTACTATCCAACCTAGTGATGGCACCAACTATGGTAATATGAAATCATCCTCTATTATTGCCATAGTGAATACAGCACCCTCAACAAGTGATCTGTTCATAATACCTGGGAGTCCTATGACAGAAGATGACCTTATGATAAGTTATAATTATGCTGATGTAGATGGAGATCCCGAAATAAATATAGAAATCCTTTGGTACGAAAATGAGGTTCTACAAGGTATTATGAACGGGTCAACAAGAATTTTTGCTAGTTATACTACTAAAGGACAAGTATGGCATTTCAAAATTCGCCCTTTTGATGGCACAGAGTTTGGTGATTGGTTAGGAAGCCAAAACAATGTAACTATTGACAACACAGCACCAATTGCCAATGAAGTAGCCATAATACCTAATAATCCAGGAACTACCCATGATATTTCAGCGAGTTATATTTATAGTGATCTTGATTCAGATCCAGAAATTGGGTCAATTATTCGTTGGTACAAGAATGATTTGGAACAGGTTTCTTATGAAAATCAGATTATCCTCCCTTCAACAGCCACGAGTAAAGGAGAGAATTGGTACTTTACAATCCAACCAAGCGATGGCATCAATTATGGGAACTTGAAAACTTCCCCAACTATCGTAATAAATAACACTGTTCCATCAGTCGATTATCTATCTATAACACCAGAGAACCCTGTAACAGGAGAAGCCCTCGTAGCGAGCTATAGCTACACAGATGTCGATGGTGATCTAGAGAGTGATTCCTACATTCGCTGGTTCAAAAATGGGGAAGAACAGCCCAGTTACGAGAACCAAACCACCCTCTCTGCAGTAACAACGAGTAAAGGGGAAACTTGGTACTTTACAATCCTGCCCAGCGATGGAACCTCCTATGGGAATCTTAAAACTTCTTTAATGATCACCATCGCAAACACTGCACCTTCAATTAGTTATTTAACTATTTTACCAATTGATCCAGGAACTAACCACAGTCTTTCAGTAAGCTATAGCTTTACTGATGTTGATAATGACAACGAGACTGGTACTGAGATTCTTTGGTACAGGGATGGGGTTTTACAAGGAGCACTAAATGGCTCTAAGACTGTTTCTCTTAGTTACACAGCTAAAGGGGAGGTGTGGCATTGCATGGTTCGACCATCAGATGGAATTGACTTTGGTGAATGGGTGGTTACCCCGCTGAATGTTACGATTAATAATACAGCTCCAAGTACCAGTAATTTAGCCATAATGCCTAGTGAACCAAGAATTGGGGATAATCTAATAGCATGGTATAATTTTCAAGATCTTGACGCAGATCCTGAAAGTGAAACTATTATTCGGTGGTACAAAAATGGTATTGAACAGACCGCTTATGAGAACCAGACTACTGTCCCCGCTTCAGCAACCAGAAAGGGAGAGAACTGGTTATTCAGTATCCAACCTAGTGATGGTACCGATTATGGTGGTATTAAAACTTCAGTAATCGTGATAGTTGTTAACACAGTACCATTTGTAAATAATCTTGCCATAACACCCAATACTCCAAAAACAAGTCATGAACTCGTATGTGGTTACAACTATGCTGATATGGACTTAGATCCTGAAAGTGGAACATTCATTCGATGGTATAAAAATAGCATAGAACAGACCGCTTATGAGAATCAGACCAGTGTCCTCCCTTCAGCAACCAACAAGGGAGAAAATTGGTACTTTTCTATCCTACCTTGTGATGGTAGCGATTATGGTAATGTAAAAACGTCTCCCATCGTTACTATAGTGAATACTAAACCATCAATAATTAATTTGGCCATAACACCAAGTAGTCCTAAATCGATCAATGATCTTACAGTAAGCTATTCATATACTGACCTTGACACTGATATTGAGACTGGTACTGAGATTGTTTGGTACAGGGATGGGGTTTTACAAGGAGCATTAAATGGCTCTAAGACTGTTTCTGCTAGTTATACAGCTAAAGGGGAGGTGTGGCATTGCATGGTTCGACCATCAGATGGGATTAACTTTGGTGAATGGGTGGTTACCCCGCTATATGTTACGATTGGTAATACAGCTCCAGGTGTTGGTAATTTGGTTATAATACCTGGTGAACCAAAAATCGGGGATGACCTAATAGCATGGTATAATTTTCAAGATCCTGATATAGATCCAGAAAATAAGACTATTATTCGGTGGTACAAAAATGGTGTAGAACAAACCGCTTATGAGAACCAAACAATTATTCCTGCTTCAATAACTACTAAAGGAGAAAATTGGTATTTTACCATCCAACCCAGCGATGATATCGAGTATGGTAGTATGGTATTTTCCCCCATTGTCACGATTTGTAATACAGCTCCATCCGTGAGCGATCTTAATATAACTCCCCATAAACCGAAGACTAGAGATGATCTTAAAGGAAGTTATAATTATCTCGACGTTGACTCTGATCTTGAAAGCGGATCAATTATTCGCTGGTTCAAAAATGATGATGAGCAAATTGCTTATGAGAACCAAACGACCGTACCTGCCTCAGCCACGAGCAAAGGGGAAAATTGGTACTTTACTATTTTACCTTGTGATGGGGATGATTATGGTTATCTGAAGATGTCTCCTATCATTACTATAACGAATACAAAACCATTAGCTAACGGATTAGTTTTAAGTCCTAATGAGCCTCTAACCGACCAGAATCTTGTAGCAAGTTATGTCTATACCGATGCTGATTCAGATCCCGAAAGTGGGACAGAGATCTTTTGGTATCAAAATGGCGTACTTCAAGGAGCTTTGAATGGGTCTACGACTGTCGCAGCCAGTTACACTACCAAAGGACAGGAATGGCACCTCAAGATCCGTCCATCTGATGGTATAAACTTTGGTGATTTGATTAGTGTTTCAGTCAACGTAACTATTGCCAACACAGCGCCGTCTATCAGTAATATTTCAATAGAACCTAATAATCCAAAAACTGTAAATGATCTTACATCAATTTATATCTATACAGATCCCGATTCGGATCCTGAGAGTGAGTCAATTATTCGGTGGTACAAAAATGGGATTGAACAATTTGACTATGAGAATGAAACAATTATTCCCTATACCGCTACTAGTAAAGGGGAAAATTGGTATTTTACTATCCAGCCTAGCGATGGGATTGAATATGGAACCTTGGTATTGTCCTCTATCATCACGATTAGGAATACGGCACCCTCGGTAAGTGATCTTATTATAATACCTAATACTCCAAAGACGGGAGACGTCCTCACAGCATCTTACAATTATAATGATCTTGATTCAGATGCTGAAAGCGGATCAATTATTAGGTGGTACAAAGATGGAGTTGAGCAGTTTGGCCTTGAGAACCTGATTACTATCCCTGCAGCAGCCACCAATAAGGAGGAAAACTGGTACTTTTCTATTCAGCCTTATGATGGAACCGATTATGGGAGCCTGAAATCGTCTTCCATTATCAACATTGTGAATACAGCACCTTCAATTAAGAATTTAGTAATAATTCCTAGCAATCCCTTATCAATCGATGAAATTTCATTGAATTATATCTATTCTGATGAAGACTCAGATTCTGAAAGTGGGACTGAGATCTTATGGTATAGGGATGGTGTACTTGTTGGAGCCCTACAAGATTTTACAATTGTTCCTTCCAGTTATATTGCTAAAGGACAGGTCTGGCATTGTAAAGTTCGACCATCAGATGGGATTGACTATGGTGAATGGGTGGATAGCTCAATTAATGTTACGATTGCTAATACAGCGCCATTTACGAGTGAGCTAGCTATAACTCCAAGTGAACCAAAAACTGAAAACGATCTATATGCAAATTATATCTATATTGATCCTGATAACGATATGGAAAGTGAATCAATATTTCGTTGGTATAAAAATGGCATAGAACAGCCTGGGTATGAAAACCTGTCTATTCTTCCCGCAGCAGCCACGAAAAGAGGTGAGAACTGGTACTTTATTATCCTACCCAGCGATGGTACAGATTATGGCAATATGCAAACGTCTCCCATAGTCACGATTGTCAATACAGGTCCCTCAGTCAGCAGCCTTGCCATAGTCCCTAGTGAACCAAAGACTGGGGATGCTCTCACCGCAAGTTATAGCTATACTGACCCTGATTCCGATCTCGAAAGTGGGTCGATTATTCGGTGGTACAAAAATGGCATAGAACAACCTGGGTATGAGAATCAGCTTAATCTCCCCGCAGCAGTGACAAGTAAGGGGGAAACCTGGTACTTTACAGTCCAGCCCAGTGATGGAACAGATTATGGTAATCTGCAACCCTCTCCCATGGTCGCGATTGCCAATACTAGTCCCTCAGCTGGTAATTTAGATGTATCCCCTAATAACCCACAAACAACAAATGACTTGTTCGCATTTTACACTTACTCAGATCCTGATTCAGATCCAGAAAGTGAGTCTCGAATTTGTTGGTACAAAAATGCTATCGAACAATCGATGTATGAGAACCAAACCACCCTCCCTGCAGCAGCCACAAAAAAGGGGGAAAATTGGTATTTTACCATCCTACCCAATGATGGTAGTGACTATGGAACCCTGCAAACGTCCCAAATCGTCACTATAATGAATACAGGTCCCTCAGCTAGTGATTTAAACATAATACCTAATGATCCTGGGACAAACGATGAATTGGCAGCTAATTACATTTATGTGGATCCTGACGATGACCCTGAAAGTGGCACCAATATTTTATGGTATAAGGATGGAGTACTACAAGATACCTTAAACGATTCTGCTACTGTACTTAATATTTATACTGCCAAAGGACAGGTCTGGCATTGTAAAGTTCGACCGTCAGATGGTACTGACTTTGGTGGGTGGGTGAGTAGTACGTCCAATATTACCATTAACAACACGGCTCCAGCCACAACTGACCTCACAATAACACCAGTGGCTCCAAAAACTGGGCATGATCTTTTGGCTAGTTATACCTATGCAGATCCCGATTCGGACCCAGAAAATGGGTCTCATATTCAATGGTACAAAAATGGTATCGAACAATCCGTATATGAAAATCAAACCGCCATCCCTGCAGCGGCAACAAGTAAAGGGGAAGATTGGTACTTTACCACCCAGGCTAGTGATGGTACTGACTATGGAGACTTAATGACATCCCCAGTCATCACAATTAGAAACACAGCTCCTTCTGTCAGTAATCTAATCATAACACCTAGTAATCCAATGACGGGTGATGATCTTACAGCAGCATATAGCTACTCGGATATGGACACTGATCCTGAAAGTGGATCTCGAATTTGGTGGTACAAAAATGGTATCGAACAGCCTGTATATGAGAACCAGACTTTCGTTCACTCTTCAACCACGAGTAAGGGGGAAAACTGGTGCTTTATTATTGAACCAAGTGATGGAAGCGAGTTTGGCAGTCAGAAAGCCTCTTCTATTATTACTATAGTCAACACAGCACCTTCTGCAAATGATATTTGCATATCGCCTACTAGTCCGCAGACTGGACATAATCTTATAATAGGTTATACTTACACAGATCCCGATAATGACCTAGAAATCGGGACTGAGATTGTTTGGTATAAGGATAACATACTGCAAGAAGCTTTGAGTGGTTTAACAGTTGTTACTGCTAGCTATACGACTAAAGGCCAGGAGTGGCATTGTAAGGTTCGTCCATCTGATGGAACAGAGTTTGGTAGCTGGGCAAGCTCACAAGTTAATATCACCATTACTAATACCCCTCCTTCTGTCAGTGATTTGACCATAACACCTAGTTATCCAACTTCGAGTGATGACCTTGTCGCAAGTTATTCCTATTTAGATGTTGATTTAGATGAAGAAAGTGGGACGGAGATTATTTGGTACAAAGATAGTGTGATACAGGGGGGATTAAATGGATCAACCACTGTACAAGATAATTTAACTGGTAAAGGACAGATTTGGCACTTTAAAGTCAGACCAAAAGATGGTTTTGTTTTTGGTGAATGGATAGGAAGTCCTACTAATGTTACCATTAGTAATACTCCCCCTACGGTATCAAATGTCAAGATTCTTGAAGAATCACCTGTTAATGAAACCTTAGACCTCCATGCAACCTATCTTTATTCTGATTACGATGGTGATTCCCAAGTAAATACATCACGTGAAATACGGTGGTATCGAGATAATGTTCTTCAAAGCTCTCTCAATGATATTCTAACTATTGCCGCTGGGAATACAACAGTAGGCCAAATTTGGTATTTCACTATCCAAGTAAGCGATGGGGTAGACCTGAGTAGTTTGGAGATTTCCCCCTCTGTGGGTATTCAAGTCCCTCCAAATAATCCACCTGAGGCAAGATTCCTCAATTTAATTCCAAGTAATCCTATTCAAGCCAACAGTCTGTTTATCAATTGGACATTTCACGATATTGATGGAGATGAGGAATTAGGATCACAGTATCGATGGTATCGTAATGGCGATCATGTAAGTGAGTATGATAACCTACAAATTCTTCCCTCTACTGCTACCGTAAAAGGTGATAATTGGCACGTGAAGGTGAGGCCCCGAGATGGAAAAGATTTTGGTAACTGGGCAAGTGTTCCTGAAAATGTTACGATTCAGAATACTGCTCCATCTGTTGGTGGTTTGATTATCTCGCCTAATGAGCCAAAAACTGGGGATAAACTTTTTATAAGTTACAGCTACATTGATCCTGATTTAGATTCCGAGAATGGAACAGAGATCCTTTGGTACAAGGATGGTGAGCTGCAAAGAGCTTTGAATGGATCTACATTCGTTTTATCTGGTTATACTACTAAAGAACAGGAGTGGCATTGTAAAGTCAGACCATCAGATGGAACAGACTATGGTGAGTGGGTTGAGAGTCCTATAAACATAACCATTGTTAATACGGCGCCATCTGCCAGTAATATTGCCATAACGCCTAGTGGACCTAAAACTGGGCATGATCTTAATGCAGATTATACTTTCATCGATGCTGACATGGATCCTGAAATTGAATCAATTATTTGTTGGTTTAAAAATGGATTGGAACAACTAGCTTATGAGAACCAGACAACAATCCCCGCATCAATCACAAACAAAGGAGAAAACTGGCAATTTTCCGTTAAACCTAGCGATGGGAGCGATTATGGCAGTCAGGGATGGTCCTCCATTATAACAATAGCGAACACAGCACCCTTTGTCAGTAATTTGACCATAACACCTACTAATCCGAGGACGGGAGATGATCTGATAGCCAATTATGACTATTTTGATGCTGATTCAGATCTCGAGATAGGAACTGAGATTATTTGGTACAAAGACGATGTGCTACAGGAGGCATTGAATGGTTCCACAGTTGTATTTACCAGTTATACTGGCAAGGGACAGGTCTGGCATTATAAAGTTCACCCAAAGGATGGAGATGATTTTGGCCAATGGGTAAGTGTTTCGATGAATATGACAATTAATAATACTGCACCTTCTGCTGGAAATCTCATAATCACACCTATTGAACCTCGGACTGGGAACGATCTCGAAGCAGAATATACTTACATTGATATTGACATGGATCCCGAGAGTGGAACGAAAATTATTTGGTTTAAGGATAGCAAGCTGCAAGGATTTTTAAACGATTCGACTATTGTTTTTTCCACATATATAGCCAAGGGGCAAGTTTGGAGTTTTAAGGTTAAACCTTCAGATGGAACTGACTTTGGTAATTGGGTAAGCGTTTCGATAAATATAACGGTTGTGAACACGGTACCATCTGTCAGTAATCTAGCCATAACACCCATTAATCCGAAAACTGGAGATGATCTAATAGTAAATTATAATTACTTTGATACTGACTCTGACCTGGAAAGTGGTTCATATATTCGTTGGTACAAGAATGAAGAAGTACAACCAACTTATGAAAACCAGACCACCATCCCCACATTTGTTACAACTAAGGGGGAGATATGGTACTTTACCATCGAACCTAGTGATGGTAGTGATTATGGGATTCTAAAGATATCCCCTAGTGTTTCTATAGCGAACACAGCACCTTCTGTTAGTGATTTGACCATAACTCCTTGTAACCCTCAAACTGGTGAAGACCTTGTTGCAAGTTATGCTTATGTAGATGTAGATGCAGATCCAGAGGGTGAGACAGAAATCATTTGGTATAAGAACGGAGTACTACAAACAGCTTTGAATGGATCTATAACTGTCACCGCCAATTATACTATCAAGGGGCAAGTTTGGTTTTTCAAAGTTCATCCATCAGATAGCACTGACTTTGGTGAGTGGGTAAGGATTCCTATAAATGCGACGATTAATAACACAGCTCCTTCTGTCAGTGATCTTACTATAACTCCTAGTTATCCGAAAACTGGTCATGAACTTAAAGCAAACTATATCTATACGGATGTAAACGCGGATCTCGAAAAAGAGACAGAAATTATTTGGTATAAGAACGGAGTGTTACAAACCGTTTTGAATGGTGCATTCACTGTGGGTGTTGGTAATACTACCAAGGGTGATATATGGCATTTCAAGATCCATCCATTCGATGGCACCGATTACGGAATTTGGTTTTCCAGTCCTGTTAATGTTACCATTCATAACACCTCTCCCCTAATTAGTGATTTAGAGATCACTCCAAGTAGCCCGAAGACTGGTGATGATCTCACGGCATTCTACCTCTATACTGATGCAGACACTGATCCTGATAACGGATCAATTATTCGGTGGTACAAAAATGGATTGGAACAGCTAGCTCTTGAAAATCAAACCAGTGTATTCGCCTCGAGTTCTAGTAAAGAAGAAACTTGGTACTTTGTTATACAACCCTGTGATGGTTCCGATTATGGTAACATAAAAACCTCACCCAGTGTTATTATTACCAACACAGCTCCATTTGTCAGTGATCTGATCATAACACCTAGTTATCCAAAAACTGAACATATTCTTTCTATAGCATATAATTATTCTGATGCTGACTCAGATTTGGAAAGTGGTTCATATATTCGTTGGTATAAGAATGAAGAAGAACAACCAACCTATGAGAACCAGACCACCATCCCTGCATTTGCTACAACTAAGGGAGAGACCTGGTACTTTACCATCGAACCTAGCGATGGTAGTAACTTGGGGGATCTACAAACATCCCCAATAACTACTATTATGAACACAGCACCCTCAGCTAATGATCTGACTATAATCCCAAATAGCCCTATGACAGGGCAGATCCTGATAGTAAACTATACTTACAATGATGCTGACGCGGACCCTGAAATTGGCACAGAGATTTTATGGTATAAGGATGGTGTTTTACAAGAAATCTTGAGTGGTTCTAATACTGTTGCTGCGAATTATACAGGTAAAGGACAGGTATGGCATTATAAAGCTAGGCCATCAGATGGGAGTGATTTTGGAAATTGGGTGGGGTGTTTGAACAATGTAACAATTGGTAACTCAGCCCCGACTGCTAGTAGTCTTACTATAACACCCACTAGCCCGAAGACTGGGGATAATCTTACAGCATCATACATATATCACGATCCTGATGATCCTAAAAGTAAGACTGAAAATGGTAGTGAAATTCTTTGGTACAAAGATGGGGTGTTACAGGGGGCCTTAAATGACTCTAAAACTGTTCCTACCACTTATACAGCTAAAAATCAGGTCTGGCATTATAAAATTCACCCAAAGGATGGAATAGACTTCGGTAATTGGTTCAGTCTTTCGATTAACGTCACTATTGGTAATACTAAACCTGAGATCGTTTGTACTTCTTTATTTCCAAATGGATCTGTTTATACCAACGACACTTTAGTTGCAACCTTCGAGGCTAGCGATACAGCCGACAATGACTCACTTGTTTCTTATTATATTGTTTGGAAAAAAAATAATATCGAAGTCCCTTTCTTGGAAAACAGTACAACAGTACTTCCTAAATATACCTCAAAAGGAGAGGTTTGGATTTTTGAAGTAAGGGTGTTCGATGGTTCTGATTGGTCAGAAAAAAAGTGGGCAGGAACAGAAATTCAAAACTCTAAGCCATACATACTGAATGTGGCTATAAGCGGGGGAAATACCACTAGTGATGATGTTGTTATTTTTTATGAGTTTGTTGACTTTGATGGAGATGAAGACAAAACAGAAATATCTTGGAATATACGTCATTTGGGTACTTGGAATCCGTTAACAATGATATTATTGCCTAATTCTTATATTGCTGCAGGTGATTATATCTATTGTATAATAAAACCTTACGATGGGGATGATTATGGTGAATCAGTTTTAGAACCTCAATCAGGGTTCATCATTGTGGGTAATACTCCCCCAGAACTAGTAGCTCCACCAAATATTCTAGGTGCCAATAATAGCACATTCTACTCCCCAAGAATTCCCCTTTATGTAAATTATTCAGCAAAAGATATCGATAGTGGTGAAGGTTTAGATATATTTGATATTGAGGTTGAAAATGGCTTAGTCGTTCATGCTCAATATCGATGGTATAGAAATGGCATATTAATTGATGAATTACAAAATCATTATGTTGAGTCTAGATATGTAACGAAAGGGGACGTTTGGATAGTAAGTGTATGCCCAAGAGACCGAAGGCTTGATCATGGTAGCTGGGTCAACTCATCCGCTATTATAATAGGAAATGGCTACCCCACGGTGACTAACTTAAAATTTATAGGTAATGATGATCATCCACAATTTTTTATAGAAGATCAAGACATAAATATCAACTATACTTTTGTAGCAGGTGTTTCATATCGAAAAGACGATTTAACAATGTTAAGATGGTATGTTAATGGAATTTATCAATCCGAATATGATGGTTGGAAGTTTATTTCTGCTAGCAAGACCCATGCAGGTGAAGTTTGGACTGTTGAAGTTTATCCCTTCGATGGGATTGAAAATGGGCCAAAATTAGATATATCAGTTATAATTGAAAGTAGACCATCCATTAATAACTTTGGATTTGATACTGAAAGAGAAGGGTATTACGACCTCTGGGTCAATGCTAGCGATGTTCGCAATATAATTTCCGAAGTTCGTTTTAAAATTATCCTTAATGGGACTGATGAACAGACCAAGGAACGTTACAAATCCCCTTGGAAAGTCGAATTTCCCCTGTCAGAAAAATATTATGCTTCGTTCATCAATAAAACGGTCATTGTGGAGATCATAGCTACATCTACAACACAAAGATATGAAGATATTTCTTATAAAATTGATTGCACCAAATCCTATATCTTTACCATCGAAGATTCGACTCCTCCGAGGGTGAAAGATACCTATATTAAGAATCTTGAGCAAGATCCCACCAAAATCACTTTCTGCGCAGAAATACAAGAATTTGATTCAGGAATAGAAAAAGTTATCTTATATTACTACTTTAAAGCTATTAATAAGACCGAAGCTGAGCCAATAGGGTTTGGATCTTCATTGAACCATGATGAAGTACAAAAATGGCGATTAGTTGAAATGCTTTCTGATTCTATTGAAAACACAAATGGTGAAACGATTCAGATTTATAGCGCCACTATTCCATTTATACAGAATAAAACTAATTGGAAAATAATCTATAAAATCGAGACAGTGGATAAGAACGGAAATAAGAGATTTTATGAGTATAATGAATTCAATGATATAGAAATCAAATATAATAATGGAGAAACTATCCTTAGCCTTGATCCTGTGTTAATCACCATTTTTGCGTTATTAATTGCTTTCTCTTCTGTAATCGTCCTAATACATCATCATCGCCGTAGATCACGAACGATTCAACTAAGTATTGTACAAAAGTACAATGCCATGAAGTCTATACGTGTGATTTTTTGTCGCACCAGTTTTGGGGTTCAATTTTACAATGAACAGACTTTCCACGACTTTGAGGCCGATATTGATGTCCTGTCGGGACTTTCAACAGCTATTTCAGATTTCATGAAAGATGTTACCACGAGAATGATGGCACGCTCTGAGGAAGAGGTAATACAAGGACAAAAAACCGAATTTGAAGCCCTAAGCCGTAAAGGATTAAATATGCTTGTCTGGAATGGCAAGTATTCAAGCATTGCTATCATTTCGGATAAAGTTCTTCCAAAAACTTTCCGTGTTTACATACGACACATTGGGCAAGAAATTGAAGACAATTTTGCTGATAAATTAATAAATTACATTTCTCCCAATCATATCTCAGTAGAAAAAGTGAGAAGAATCATTCACAAGCATCTTCCTCTATATTACTGTTCACCCCTGGCGTTGAATGGAGGCGTTAGGAGGAGGAATAACAATATACTATCTAGAAAAGAACATAGAATGTGGGATATAATAAATCAAAAGATCTATTCTGTATCAAAAATTGGATATTCCTTCCCTGAGGCAATTGTAGGTGAGTTGGGCTCAAATTTTAAGCGAATTGAGGCTATTAAATTTCTAAAGAAAGCAGTTAAGCTCAAGCTCCTGGTGGAACTTTCTCTTCCCCATTCAATTGACTCTTCGAATCAACCAATCATCGCAGAGAGATTAGAAGAGTAGATTATAAATAGAAGGAGGTACACAAATGATTACTCTCTTTGTCTTTCCTCCTTAAAATTTTTTAGATTGTAATAGGAAGCTAATCTTAGTAAAAAATGAGTGTATTTGAAGAAACTTGATTTTACTTTTACCATTCTTTAATATTCTATATATATTTATTTTTCTTAACCTCCTAGTGATCTCATTTAAAAAGAGAAGGAAGAATTTCTGATGATGACTACTGGAAAATTCGTAGTATTTTTACACTGTACACTAATTGATAGTATTTAATGATTTTTTGGATTGATCTTATTCGAGTCAAGTTGATTGTTTCATCATGTTCTGGTTCTTCCTAATACTCAATACTACCAGTTATTTGTTGCAGCACCTATTTCTTGCTTTATTAAAGATGAGAATGAAGATATTCTAACTATGATCACGAACCAGCTCGTTTCCAGAGGATATATCCAAAAAGAGCCGAAATAGCGAATGCAGATATTTGATCCAACGCGTAAACAGCAATAAATGGTAATTCAAAGATTAATGCGGGAATATTGTTTGTGGTAGTAAATCCGAAGTCGAGGATTAAGTGAGAAAACCATGCAAGAACGATAGGTGATAGTGACCAAAAATGGTCTTTTGCCATCTTTCGTTGAGGGAAGAAGATGATCGCGAGGTATACACCTGAAAAAATTGCAAATAAAAGTGGAAGAAATGGATTATGCCAAAATCCACGATGGGAGAAGAGATAGTCCAGCGTTGGATTTCCAGTCTCGACAGTAATTACAGCCCAGATCCCATCAATATCAGGAATTATCCCCGCAAAAGCCCCTAATACTAGTGTTTTTAAACGATCCTTTTCATCCCAGTGGAAAAAAGGGATTGCAATCAAGAATCCAACAAAAAAATGAGTAGAATAACCTGGCATTTTTTTCAACCTTATATTTTCTAGATCACTCATTATAAATACTATTTTTGGCGCCGAATATAATTACAATTAGATTATTTATACTTATATTTTAAGAGATTTTGTACTTTCCTCAATCTATAAGAGCCATTATTGTATTTTTTGCTAAATCCGCTCCCCTAATAGAATTACTTTATCTCAAGTATTTTTGACCCAAATACTTATATTTTTTCAAAAGTAGAAATATTATCATCGACAGAATGCTAAACCATGTAAAACCTAGCGTACTTCCAGTTGTAGAAGCTGTAGTCAAAATATTAGTTGTCATTTGAGTTGTTGTAGTAATAATAGTTGTACTCCTAGGATTGGTAACTTCCACTATTACTGTTTCTGTGGCAGTATTATTATATAAATCATAGACCACAATTGTGTAGTTATAGAAACCAGTAGTATGTCCATCTACATTGATCGTGATGGAGACATTTGTATTCCATGTACCATTAATGATTCTTGTCCCATCCCTGTAGATCGTATAAGTACTTGGGTCTGTAT
>JAHQWW010000166.1 GCA_029856365.1 Candidatus Hodarchaeota archaeon | reverse complement strand
AATTGCTCAGACTGTTGAAGGTACAATGTATTCTGGTTGGATGAAAGATGAGAAAACCTCAATTGCATGTTGCAGCGATGGTTTTAGACCAGTTATTTTTAAAATTGAACGTCTTGATGAACCTACCCTCTATGGATAGTAGGAATTGAAGGAAAATCTCTAGATCTTATAATAGTAAGAATTTGTATTAATCTAAGTTCTTGTTAATTTAACATACGATTAGTTTAATACATTCATTGTTTTGATATTATTGATGAATTCTGCAAAAATAAATCATCGTGTAATCTACTTCATATCATTTGTTATTATTGTAGCTATTTGTATTATGATGATAAGTGTTGGGATCCTTTTTGAATTAGTAAACCCTCAACAAGATTCTAATGAGAATGATATCCCAAACTCACTTTTTGTATCGGTCTATAATAATCAATTTATAGTTAATAGAAGTAAATATTATTTCGTTGGTGCTAATTTTTGGCAAGGAATGAATTTAGCGATAGATGGGCCCAATGGAAACCGAACTCGTCTCAATCTCGAGCTTGACTCGTTAAAGCAGCTGGGAGTGACAAATCTGCGAATTATGGCTGCTTCAGAAGGGCCAAATTCAGAACCTTATCGGATGACTCCAGCTTTACTTAGCTCTCCAAGTGAATATGATGCTTCTGTTTTTGATGGTCTAGATTACCTTTTGAAACAAATCAAATTAAGGGGAATGCACGCTGTAATGGTTCTCAACAATTATTGGCAATGGTCAGGAGGAATGGCCCAATATGTTTCTTGGTATGAAAACTCTTCCATCCCATATCCACCTGAAAATGATTGGAATACTTTCATTACATATTCATCGCGATTTTACTATTATGAGGAATGCCAAACATTGTATAAGAATCATATTCAAACAATTATCAACCATACAAATCCTTATACTGGATTAAAGTACTATGAGGATCCTACAATCTTCTCCTGGGAACTTGCCAATGAACCACGTAATTTTCCTACAAAATGGAGCTCTGACACTGCAGAATACATAAAATCATTGGATCCAAACCACATGGTCACTACTGGGTGTGAGGGGGATCATGAATGGGATGGTTTAGATTATAGTGGAGTCCATGATATTTCGTTCATTGATTATTTAACTGTCCATGTTTGGCCGCAAAACTGGGGATGGTATTTTCCAGATTCTCCATGGACCTATGAAAGTGCTGAATCGAAATCTATTAGTTTTTTACAAAATAATATAGCAATTGCTAATTCATTGAACAAACCTCTAGTAGTGGAGGAATTTGGACTTGCTCGCGATTGGAGCTCTTATCAGGACATTTATAACCCAGATTCAAGTACAATATATCGTGATACATTTTATTTAGTAATCTATGATGAAGTGTATAATTCTGCGGCCTCTGGAGGTCGTCTTGTCGGTAGTAATTTTTGGGTATGGGCAGGACAATCCCGACCAGGTGATAAATGGATTGGAGATCCACCTCATGAAACTCCTGGGTGGTATTCGGTTTATGACAAGGATAATTCAACCTTAGACATTATCTCAGCTCACGCTGAGGTTATAAATCAGCTTTCTACTCAATGATAGCGTAGGAATCTTTGGAAGTCTTATTTGTTATTTTCAGGAAATTTTCCCCATCTCGCACCCCATTTAAATTTTCTTCTACTTTTCCAGTTTCCAATCCTTGCGTTATTCCCTCCTCGTATCTAGATTGATGATAAAGTATTTGTAATAACCATCTAGTTCTGAGTACGAAGTGTAACCATTTTAATTCCTCTTTTGTTATGGGTGCCTCCTTTAGATAAGCAGTTATAAAAGTATTATAGTGTTCTTTTCGTTCAGGTTTGTATAAATCACAATACATCATCATAGGAGCTATATCAAACAAGAGGAAATCTAAATGAGCAGCATTAAAGTCAATTATTCCTATATAATTCCCTTCCTTAAAGAAGAAATCTTTAGGCCCTACATCACCATGGATGACAGCCTTGGTCAGCTGATCTTTAGGAAAAAATTCGATATCTTGTTCCCATAATTCATATTGTTGCCTTATATACTCATTATTTGGCAAGTAATTTTCACTAGTTTCTATTACGTATGAAATCGAGTCCCATCGTTTTGCTGAAAGCCATTTTTCACCTTTTTCTTCTACCATTTTAAGGGATACTTGATGAAGCCTACCTAATTCTCTACCATAGAATGGAAGTACTGAATCTATTTTATCTAATGATTTATAATAGGAGCCAGATATAAAAGTTTGAACAACTATGACATTACTTTCATATAAAAGACTGAATGTACCTTCCTTAGTTTCTACTGGTTTTGATGTTTTAATACCATGATCCGCAAAATAATTATAAACTTCCATAATGAAATTTACATTTTTTATGGTATCATAGATATGTCGAAGGACATATTCTCCTTTGTCTGTTCTTATATAGTAATTATCACTGTGAAATCCACTATTGAGTGTTTTTCCTACTTTGTTAAGTTCTCCTACATTGAAGTGTTCCACAATGTTCTTGATTTTTCTATCATCAAGGATCATCATATATCACACTTGGTTTGGTTATGCAGATTTTTATCATGTGGTAACCCATCAATTGTCTTAATGCAAAGTCATTAGTTCTCTTCATTAAGAGGATTAATTTTGTAAGGAAAAACACTTTGTTTGAGAAAAGCATTTTAAGTCATATTTTTTAATTTTAGTTGAAAAATTGATTGGGATGTAGGTAATTCTTGACAGGATTAGATAATTTATATCTTGCTGATCTGGTACAAAGAATACTTGAAGATTTAGAAAAAGTCGATAAAGAATTCATTTACGAATCTATTCATAATACAGTAGATGATTATGGATATAAACGATTCGGAATCCGTGTTCCTGCTATTCGTAAGGTCGCATCCCCATACTGGAAAGAATTGAGGGAAAAGGGAATAAAAAACGTAGATATAGTGTTTAAAGTCTGTGAATACTTATATTCTAAAAAAATTAGTGAATTAAGGCTCATTGCAACAGATTGGAGTTTTAAGGTTAAAAAACAATTTACACCCAGTCACTTTGACATTCTAGAATCTTGGATAAAAACATATATCACTAGTTGGGGAAGCTGTGATTCTTTTTGCACGAGAACCATGGGATACTTTCTTCTTCAATATCCAGAATTTATCCCTCAAGTAAAAAAATGGACTGGATCATCGAATCCATGGGTTCGACGTGCAGCTGCAGTATCATTCATTTATGCTTTAAGGAGAGAAAAATATCTTCAAGATTGTTTTGATGTGGCAAATACTTTGTTTAATGATCCAGACATGTGTGTTCTCAAAGGATATGGGTGGATGTTAAAAGAAGCAAGTAATAAATTCATGGATGAAGTTTTTCATTATGTACTAGCAAATAAAACTACAATGCCCCGAGTAGCATTGCGTTATTCTATTGAGAAAATGCCGAAAGACATGAGAAGAAAAGCAATGGATAAGTAATACATATACTTGATCATATCATAAAATTTGAATAAATCAAAATTCATATGCTTCCCCAAGTACTTGAGGAAGTTCAAGGAATGGTTTCAGTGGAGACTATTTCTACTTTCAATGAGTATTATGAGATCAAGCAAAAAATCACGATACAGAAAGCGAATGAGCAGATAATTTTTTCTAAAGGTGACCTCCTTCTACGACTTCCATTCAGTCTAGATTTAGAAAGTAAAGTAGGAATTTTTCTCTTTCATTTAAACAAGCATGAATTGCTTATTAAACAAGCAAAAAATAAAAAATGGCAAAAATGGAATCAAAACTCAAAGGGCCGACGACGTTCACAGCAAAGAACAGGTTCCATAGAGGAAAAAACTCGAATAAACGTGAGATAAGCCTCTCTGGGATGAAATTTCATTGAATGGGCATGCATGAATGGGAAAAATTACTAGAAGTACTCATTTCAGTGGATAAAGAGAAATTCTTAACCACTATTGGGTTTAAAAATACTGAAGAATTTGAAAGAGAGCTGGCAAAGGCAATTCGAGGAACAATGATTGCACAACAGCAGATTAGGAGCCGATTAAGAGGAGTTCCTGCTCCTTCCATAAAACTAAGTGATCAAATTTATTTTGATACTAAGATAGAAAATAGCAGTATTTCTATTCCCAGTAATATCCTACAAAAGAAGGGACTTATCAAGGGACAGACTGTCGAACTAATTCCAGGTAAAGATGAATATCTTTTTTATACTAAAATAAAACACGAAACTGAGAGAAAACAATCACTTATTCAAAATCAGATGACAATTCTTATCACAGGAGCTGGCAAGGGGCTTGGTTTCGCTTTAACAAAACACTTACTTGAAAGGGATGAGGATCATACAATTCATGCTCTCGATATCAACCTTACTCCTGAATTAAAAAAATCTAAAAACAAAGTTCCAAGACACTCTCTATCTTTTTTCAGTGGATGTCACCAAAGAAGAAGAGCTTATGCAGACTATGAAGGAAGTATCCCACCTTACTCCAGCCATTGATATCCTGATCAATTCGGCAGCTATTTATTTAGAGGGAAATAAACCTGATATTGATGAACTTGATTTCACTGTGATTAGTAAAACAATAGAAACTAATGCTCTTGGTACAATAAAAGTAATTAAACAGTTTCTACCTTTAATACGCCAAAGTTAAAAAAGAAAATTAATTATCAATATTTCATCAGAGGCTGGTTCCATAAGTAATCAATATAGAGAGAGTGAATATGGGTATGCCATGGCAAAAGCAGCTATGAATATGTCTTCCCAAATACTACAAAATCGTTTGAAAAAAGAGAAAATCAAGGTGTTAGCTATCGCTCCTGGGTGGTTTTCATCCGAGATGGGAGGTTCTGATGCCCCTCTCACCCCTGAAGAAGCTGCTTTACGTGTTGCGGCTACTCTCTTTTTAGACTGGGCTATTGATGATCCGATATATATCGATACTGATACAACCCCAATGAGTTGGTAATTATGTGAATAATTGGGGCCAATAGCAGTAAATAGTTGATAATGTGAAAGCTTAGAAGAATTATAACCTTCATGCCAAGTGATAAGTTTTTTTAACCATAAAGATGACTATACCATAATATTTCTTTCTCAACTAGATGTCACTTAAAGGCATTAGGAGTCATTAAGGAGAGAATAAAAGGTGGAAGAGATATGAAAACGAATATTATGGTAAATTTAACTGTATTAACACTTTTAATTATATTCAATTTTCAATTACTTAGTTCAAACAGTATTTTTCCTCCTATAAATTCAATAGGTGAAACTACCCAGTACAATCGTGGCGAAATCGTTTGGAGTACAGGATATTGGGCTCTACCCACAAACTGGAACCCCTATTGGTGGGATGGAAAGGCCTGGGGCGAGTTTTTTATGTATATGCCTCTCTTTGACATTAATTATGAGACTGGTGAACTCTTGGGATTCATAGGTGAAAGCTTTGAATGGACCAATAAGACCACAATGACAATTACACTTCGTCCTGAGGCAGAATGGTCAGATGGAAATCCAATTACTGTTGATGATGTGATATTTACTTGGGACTTCCTACTTGTTGGGGCTCAAGGAAGTATCGCTGAACGAGTTGCTTCATATGAGAAGGTCGATGCTACCACACTCAAAATCCACGTAAAACCAGAATACCCTCACAGCCAAGTGTTGTTCGATCACCTCCTTGGTAATTGTGATAGAGTCATTGGCGCAAAGCACGTCTGGATGGAAATTTACGATTGGCTTGATAATCAAGCTATGGATGATAGCGTTGATTTCACTGATAATAGTTGGGAGACCGTTTCTATCGCTGCTGATTGGGCCTTCAAGAACAATTGGCTTGATGATAGTTTCTTCCCCAATGGTTCGGCTTTCCCAGAGAAATGGAAAGTCAGTTCTGGCCCCTATCGGCCTTATGAAGTCTCTGAGACCCGTGATAGACAGGTTTACATCCGAGACGATGCCTGGTGGGGGAATGATGTCTGGAATCAACCTAAACCAAAGTATATCGGACAAATCCATTATGCAGATACGCTTCAGATGAACCAGGCCTTTGCAAATGATGAAATCGATTGGTATGGTGCGTACTATCCAAGGATTTGGGAACTCCTTGAAGTAAATCCAAATATTCAAACTTGGACTTTAGGTGAAGAACCATACTTTCTCCCCCTTAGTACTATGGTTGAGCTGGTGCCAAATCACCTTCGATTCCCATTCAACCAACAATGGTTACGAAAAGCGTTAGCTTACGCCATTAACGTCGAAGATATGTCAGAAGTCGCTACGAGTGGATATCTTCAGCGCGCTCGTCAGGGTTATATTGACGATCGATCACCAATGCAAAAGCATGTCTATGATGCAAACATCCAGGCAGAGTATGGTATAGATTTCAATACAACTAAGGCTATTGAAATCCTTGATGAACATTGCTTTAAGTATTATGATAGATGGTACACCAATGATGTACCACCTGGCTTTATTGGAATGCCTGGTCCTAATAATTCTACTATTGTAGATG
>JAHQWW010000027.1 GCA_029856365.1 Candidatus Hodarchaeota archaeon | reverse complement strand
GCTCCTGAATTAGTTGATGTTTATTTGATTAAGAATTTTGATGAAGCTATGAAGGAGTTGGCACAAGAACTATCTGAATTACGAATCGAAGTTACTCACCTCTCTGAAATAAAGGAAATCCCTAAAAAGGTATTAATCGATCTTGAAAACTATGCAGCAGGGAAGTATATAGAAAATGAGTGAAAAAGGTCATTTTATACCCTATTCTTAAAACAACACTTTTTTTCAATTTTCTTAGTAAATATGATGAAACTTTTTAACTAGTGTACTTTATTAAGGATTTGTTGTCTTTCTCTTATATATCACTAGAAAGATTTGAATTAATTAAGGTGAAGTAAAAATGGGCATTTTTGACCGGGATAAATTTGGTGTACAACAGAGGCATCGAAGACTACTATCAGCTCAAGAAGCATACCATATAAAAGATGTAGACACAGACCAAGATCTCCTTTGGATAAAACGAGACAGATTTGGACGAAAAACTCATATGCATGTGTTTCCAGGTGACCCCAAAACCGCCCCAGAGATTATGACAATAAAAGATCTCTCATCGTTTGATGCTTGGGCGAGTTTTGATATCCTTGATAATGAGACTAATCAGAATCTCGGAAGAACAAAACGAAATTTCTGGTCAAGCATCTTCAGAGAGAATTGGACAATATGGGATGGATCTGGAAAAGTAGTAGGGAAAGTAAAGGCTAGGAGCTTACTAATCAGTCTTTTACGGAATACTCGGTGGATATTTGGTTGGATTCCCGTAATTGGATGGATAATTGAATCGTTTGCTTGGTTAATCCGATTGCAATTTGATATTTATTTCATTCAAAATGGTGAAGAAGTGAAAGTAGGAGAATTTAACCGAAGAATGACAATTGGAGATAAATATATATTGGACATGACTGCAGATAGCGATCAAACGTTCAATCGAAAATTCGCGGTGGCATTAGCCGTATTACTCGATTCTGCGGAACAAAGATAATTTCAACAGCTGGTTAATTAGAGGAAACTCCCCCTCTTTCTTTTTTTGTGAGAAATTTCTTTCTGTAAATAACATTAAGAGGGGGAAAAGAAAGTAAAAGTCTAGAAATATTCCCCTTAAATATTACCACGGAGACAGATAAAGGATGTTGGAAGGATTAATAGTTTGTATAGGGATTTTCATCATATTGGGACTTGTTAGTTATGCTGGTGCGTGGTATACAGCGAAATCAGACTCTCCCCGTGCATTAATAGGTATTTATATTCTATTTCTGACATTAGCTCAATTTTTCGCAGCAAAAATTGCAGAATTTGATTTAGGATTAGAATCGATACCTCTTATTGGGTCTTGGTTGATTGAGGTAGGTATACTCCCAATTTTTGCACCCGTTGGAGTTATAGTTTTCCCTTTTACTCTTCAGGTTACAGACATGGTTAACGAAAAATTTGGGAGAAAGACAGTGTATGAAATGATCTGGATAGCCCTTATCAGTCAAATCATTATGGTGATTCTTTTAATATTGGCAAGATCCCTTCCTGCAGCGGGAGATGATCCTTTAGTTCCATTTGTCATTGTTCCTGCAATAACTTTGGCCTCGTGGATCAGTTTTCTTATCAGTGAACGATTTGATGCATGGATTTATGATAAAATTCGTTCATGGATTCACACGAAAACATATACAGGAAATGAGTGGTGGAAATATTTATGGATAAGAAATGTTTTTAGTGATATTTTAAGTCTAGGATTAGATTCTATTATCTTTATTCCGTTAGCTTTCCTAATTTTACCCTCTATTCAGAAAATGTTTGATGCCTCAATCGAAGTAGAGACAGTAGAATTTATTTTTACTCTAATAATTGGTCAGCTAATAACAAAATGGTTTCTGGGATTAATCGATACCCCTTATATGTATTTAACTAGATGGATTTACGATAAAAAAAGCCCCATCATTGAGGAATAACGTTATCACTTAGAAAAAGAAGCCAGATCTTCCAAAGCTTCAGTTAGAGAATAAGGTTTTTCATTAAAAGTGACTTTGGGATAATGGTGAGAATAATGTTTCAATCCTACACCAAACATGACCACTAATCGATCTTCTTTGGATAATGATTCACCATTCCAAGTTAAGGAGCCCACTTTTTGTTTTATGTAGTGTTTAATCTCAGGCAACAATACCTCCCATTTAACAGCTTCTGGTTCTCTCAGACGCTTTCTACAAACAAAGATAACATCATATTCAATACTCTTCTTTCCTCGAATCTGTGTACTGGTTTCCATCTCTGCACGAACAGGATAAACCGCTGTGATATAGAACTGATTATCTAGAAGACTTTCTATGATTAAAGCCCAAGCTTTTAATTGCTTATGATGGAAAGTGAATATTAACAGTCCTTCTACTTTCAATACTCGATTAATTTCTGCAAAAACGGTTGTAAGGCCTCGTTGATAATCTTTATCACCTTTTCCCATTTTAGGATTTTTCACAATTTCAGGTTTCTTAGGAGTTAGAGGCGGATGAAAACATTTATAATACTCTTTAAGACCAAGGCGTAACCAAACGTAGTAAAAATCTGATAACTCCCCATACTGAACATTGTCATAATAGGGGGGATCTGTTATTACCAAATCTACACTATTTTGAGGAATTTGAATTTTGTGAGAGGAGTGGCAATAAAGATAGATATTTCTTGATGGTTCTTGCGTTAATTCGGAATAAGAAGTAACTACTTGGGCCTTGATCGGACGTGTCATGTCTTGACGTTTAGCATTTCCATCCTCGGAAAGGTAATACTCGTACGGTTTCTGACAGAATTTCTTAATTCGTATAGTTTTAGCAAAGAAGTTCTTAAAGGTTCCTGTACCGTATTTAGCTGTACCAAAAACATTATTTTCAACAGGATTCAATGTGGCAGGGAAGGCATGCTTACGAAATAAATTATATATGTAATGGTTCTTTCTATGATACTCACAAAGTAGATTATTGTATTCTAGAGCCGTTGAAAACGTAATAAGAAAGAATTCTTTCAAATTTTGGTCTTGAATCTGAAGAATCTCCATCAATAGTTTTCCTAGTGATAATAACTGTCTACTGTTAAACATATCAGTAAAAAAAAGGATTTTATGGTTAAGTAACTCTTGGGTTTTTACTCCTATGGGAATGGCTTGTTGAGGAAGGGGTAGTTGCTCTCGAATCGACTCAAATTCATGAGAAGCTTGTTGGTAGAGTTTGAAATCGTTTTCATCAGCTCGTTTGTAATCACGGGTATTACACGCAGAACAGTGAAACTCAAGAGCATACAACCGTTCTATAGGTCTTCCCTGTTTTGCATTGATATCCACTATCTTGGCCGTATGTCCACAATGGGAACAATAATACTTACCCCGTTTCACTATAAATGAAAATGGATCAAAAGACCAGCCACACTCTGGACAGAGAAGATTCTTTTGGGTTGATTCTTGAAAAATTATTTCACATTTTGGACAAAGAAAGTAAGCTTTAGAGGCTTCGTCCCGATTATTTGCAAATATATAGCTTCGGAAAAGAGGAATAGATTTTGTACATTGATCACATTGAATTTCTTTCACCCAGAAAAAATACATAACATCCGCTTGTTGTAAGCAATACCCACATTGGGTCTTATAATATTTGGAAAGTTCAGTCCTCAGCTTAAAAGACAGTTTCTCGAATTCAATTTGGAGATCATCAACACTAACTTCCTCCAACTCTTTTTTCACTGTAAACCAAGCAACAGGATTCAAATCTCCTCCAATAACTCCCCCAAATCCTAAACGTGAGGCTTCAATAATCGTTGTTCCTCCCCCCATAAAAGGATCTAATAGGATAAGATTTCGAAAATTATGTTCTTGCAGATAGATGTTCCAAAAATCCTTCTCAGATAGTATACAATGATCCTTATTTGAAGCAGTGTCATCTTCTACTTTGTTTGTTGAAGAAGAGAGTGATGCAAAAATGATGATAGATCTAAATACAGAACTTAAGCGCCGAGCAAACCATTTATGAAGCGTTAGAACAGGACGATAATATCTCTTTGCGTTACTCTCCTTATAAGCTAATTCACTGACTTTTGTGAACGGAAAACAATTTTCGATCGCTTTTTCTGATACTTTTACATGTTGTTTCATGCTTCTATTCCATCAATCGCATTTAGGGGGGATAAAGTTCAACAAAAAACATTCCCAGCAAGTTGAAAACCACAAAAATAATTGCAGAGAAGATTGCTGATATTGGTGTTGTAATAACCCAACTTATTCCTATTTCTTTAAGACTCTCTTTATCCACCTTTTCTTTATTTACGAAACCGACACCAATGAATGCTGCAACTAATATATGAGATCCTGACAAAGGCATTCCCATTAATGTTCCGATAAACATAATCAGAGATACAGAGACACTTGCAGCAAGTGCAGATGTAGGACTAAGCGCAACAATGTCACTAGATAACTTTTTGACTACTCTTCTTCCAAGTATGATAACACCAAGGCACATTCCAAATCCCCCAGCGAAAAGAGCATAGATCAACCCTATTCCATTAGAAAAATAATCAATCGCCATCAATGGTCCAATCGCCTTTGCAACGTCATTGCCACTCCGTGAAAAAACCGAAAACAACAAAAAAATGGCCAATGCATAAGAAGCGATTTTTTCTTGTCGTTCATAATCAGTGTAGCCAGTAGTTTTAATAGACTGACGAATTTTTATTATTAACCAATAAAAAAAGTAACCTCCAATCAAACCAATAACAGGACTTATTACCCAACTAGCGACGACCTCGAATAACGTATTAAAGTTTATAGCAGCAGGATCCCAATTATATGCCACTATAATAACTCCCAATACACTTCCAACAACTGATTGGGTGGAGCTAATTGGGACTCCTTTTAGTGATACGATAAACAGCCAAAGAGCCATTGAAATCAAGATAACAAATACCATATCTAAATCTAATGGCGCCGTAGATATACCTTTCCCTACAGTTTTCGATACGGACTCTCCTAAAAAGAAAACACCAATAAAATTGAATATACCACCAATAAGGACTGCAACACTCAATGATAGCAAACCAGCACCGACAGCAGGGGTCATAGTTTCATCATTAGCCCCAATAGTGAAAGCAACAACGAAACCAAGGAGAAGGGCAGCAGCTACAATAATCAGTGCAGTCAAGGTATTACACCTAATATCTATCAACTGTGTTTAGCTATGAGTACCTTTAAGTAATCAGTTCCCTGCTCTGCTTCAATACTAATACGAGTAGTAGCGTTAAGTATTCGACTTGTACCTCGTGGAAGTTCGTCATTCACGATCTTTTCTGAGACAATATAGAAAAGATCTCGAACTTCATCCCTTTTCTCTTCTACCTTACGTGTAAGCTTTGATGCTTTTTCAAAGTCACTGAAAAAGAGTTTGTTGGCTTCTACAAAGTCTTCTATGACATCTTCTGTTAAGTCCACTATCCGATCGAGTTCTTGAGGAAAATAGCTTGCATCAATTTTTTTAATACAGACTATTCGAACTGCCCTTTCAATACGATCTAATAGGTGATCTGCATTCAACATCATATTATAGCGTTCTTCAGTGATTTGAGGGAGATAAGTCTTCTTTTTAAAAATTGTTTCAAAGAAAATGTCTTTTACTTCGTCTGCATCCTTTTCTAGTTGAATTATTTCATCTCTTAACGCATATCCTCTTTCAAAGTCTCCTCCTCGCCAAGATTTCAACGCTTTTTCGAATTTATCATAAGCATCTTCTATTGATTCAACAAGCTTAATGAATAACTCTGTTCCCTTTTTATGGATATCTTTGTCCTTCAATATTTGTCCAAAGTATTCTCCAGTCATAAAAACCACTTCTATTATTTACTCATTTGTTTTGTTAAGAATATTCTTCTGTTATAGCTAAAAAATCTCTTATTTGTAAAGCATTTTTATGTCTTTTAGATGATTGAAAATTTTTATTAAGATTCCTTCTAGGTGTACTGAAGGATTTTGCGTATATTTTAAGGCAATTTTTGGAAGAAAAATGGAGATAATCTCTTCCCAAGTTGCTACATTCTGGTTCTGCATTGAAGAAGTCGAAATATCTTCAACCATATTTTTAATCTCTAATTCAATGGTCTTCCAATCCTTTGATTCTTTTGAACGAATTCCTGTAGGTGTTTTCCGACAGACCAAAATTATGTCAAAGTTTCTTCCTTTAACAGGCCGGGCATAAAACTCACTCTGAACTGGAAATGCTGCGGTTATCAGAAACTGGCTACTATTTAGTGCTTCAAGAATCATTGCCCATGCAGTAACACTAGAGTGGTGAAAAGTAAAAACCATAGGAGACTTTGGTTTTAACACTTTATAGCATTCTTGAAAAATTTTCGTTATTTTATTGAGGAACTTCTCCTTTTCTTGTGATGTCCCCACTTCTCGATCTATAGAGATGAGATCCGAACTAAAAAATGAATATTGACAGGCTAAGACTATCTTCAACCAGACATAGAAAAAATTTGCTAATTCAGTGTACTGAATATAATCAAAATATGGAGGATCAGTTACTATTATGTCAACAGAAGCCTGAGGAATACCCAATTTCTGAAGATTTTCTGATGTATCAGCTATAAGTAAAGTATCAGCTTTAGAACCTACTTGTAACTTCTGAAAAGTTTCAACAGAATTAGCCTCAATATTATCTTCGGCAATGGGGATCCGAACAATCGTGTTATTTTGAAAAGCTATTTCAAAAGGTGATTTGCAATATTCTTTTGCTTTCTTTATCCTCTCAAGGTAAGTAATGAATGTTCCATTCCCTTTCTTAGTTCCCCAGACGTTATTTTCCACATACATGGTTGGAACTAGAAAAGATTGGTAGTTAAAGACATTAACAATCTGTTTCATTGTGTAATTATAAGGACAAATAACTGTATGAAATTCTAGGCTACTTGAAAAAGCTGTTAGAAGAAATTCTTTGATATTTTGATCTGATACTTGTGATATTGCCTTTAAAAGTAGACTTAAACTGAGTAACTGTCTTTCATTAAAAAGATCTGAAAATCGCTTGAATCCATAATTTCTTAGGTTTAATATGTTTTTCCCCTCTTTTGGTAATAATTCTCGGGGAAATTGGAGATCATCCTCTCTTTTCCTGAATTCTCTTTGAACTTCTATAAATTGATCTCTATCTTTCTCACTAACTCGCTTATAATCGCGGGTTCCACACCCTTGACAAAAGAATTCAATAGCTATTTGTCTTGCTGATAAAGAATGTTCAGACTGCTGAAGTAGTTCTACCAACCTATATTCTTTCTGACAACTTGTACAAGTGAACTGTTTTAAACGACAATTCCCCAATTTGGGAATAAAATCATGAGAACACGTAGGGCAAATTGATACCCCATTGAGCTTTTCCCATGTATAAAATAAATTATTACAACTTGGACATATCACCATTGTAGCAGGACTTTTTCGTTGTTTCTTACCAATGATGTAATATTTGAATAGATCTTCCTCGGAATGGCAAGAAGGACATAAAATTGTACGTACCCAAAAAACATACATAATATCTGCATTTGAAGAGTCACAATTTGGACATACAGTTTTATAATAAGTTTTAATTTGTCGACCCACGCTTTGAAAGATCCTCTCAATCTCTTGATCAAAAAGCTCAACATTAAAAGGATCCATTTCCTTTTTCGTCGTCAGCCAGGCGATTGGATTTATATCAATGCCAATTGTCTTTATTCCAAGACGATGAAGTTCAACAATGGTAGTTCCTCCACCACAAAAGGGATCTAGGGCGATTTTACCCCGAAAATCGTGATTTTGGTAGAAGGCGCCTTTTCCTGACTGATTAGGGTCAAAAAGGACTTCACGACAGAAATGAGCGAGGGCGATTGCTCGAACAGTAGCCCCAGGCCTCCGAGCCCAAGATTTATGTACGGAATAGATAGGACGGTAGAATTGCCGTCTCTGGGATTCTATTTTAGCTAATGGTTGGATAGCAGCAAGAGGAAACTGTTCTTCAATTGTCACTGAGACATCATCCTATTAGCTAATGAACTTGTTGAGCTCCTCGGCTAATGTTTCATAAAGTTGTCTTAAAAAATTTGATTCATTACTAAGTGTCAATATTTCACAGATTTTCTTATCTAATAGAAATCTAATGTGGTTCTTGTTATCCATTGCATCACGAATTTGCTGATAAAAAGATGGAAATTGGCTCGATTCGTGCATAAATCGGTCAAAAATTAGCATTAATTCTTTTCGATCAGTTTTCTTCACTTTTTGGGGATCTAAGCAGAAGAAATGGCGCACATCGGTTCCGAAGATCTGTCCGAGGGCCCCAGTCTTCTCTCTACGTAAAGCAAAGTAAGTTAAAAGAAAAATAGAGCTATTCAGATAAGCTGCAAGAATCTTATCGTTTTCTTCATTAATGGTTCTAATGAAAATAAAATTATCTGTAATAATCACAGGATGAGGAGAATAATAGGCTATAATATTATTACTTAGCAAACTGAGCTCGTGAGTGATGGCTACTCTTGCCATTTTCCGTCCCCTTTTGATATGTTTGTAAGTTAATGATTCAAATCCTCTCTTATGAAACTTTTGAGCACCCCATTTGACATAATCCTTAACAGCCTTTTCTATTGAATTGTTGTCAGGAATCACGACAGCATAATCAGATATTTCTGGAATAATCTGTATATAGTGAGAAGATTTCCTTAATACAGGAGTAATATATTGACGTAACACTTCCAGAACAGAGTTATTTTCAATATTCTGTATTTTAATCCAATCATTCGATTCATCAATAATTTTCCAGTATTTATTCGGTAGATAGAAGAAATCTGAAATCCCCGCACGAAGACCACGATCCACATCATACCGTGGTGTTTTCACTAATTGAGTTATAGGAGTTGTCATCTCTAATTGTCTTATTTGTTCAAATAATTTGAAAAATGCTTTATTAAATAGATATATTGTCCAATTCATTTCCACAGTTTCTTTTAAGACTTGATTTGAAATATTATGGATTCTTATATATGAATCTTCATAGTCTTCTGTTGTTTCTTCAATTTTTTCTCCTAAAAAACGAGAATTTTTTGTAGATAATTCCCTCTTTAAAACAACGAATTTGGCTTTTGAGCTATTATTTTCTCCTTTTTGGGCAATAAAGAGAATTTCTTTGAACGCACACTGTTCTGAAAATGTAATTTGAGCTTCTGAAGTAATTACATATTTTAAAATGAATTTAGATAAAAGAAACTTAAGAACAGGTTTCATCGTGTATGAATTGATTAAAGAAAGTGGAAGTACAAATGCTAGAATCCCATTTTCTTTCAATAATCTCAGTGAATCTAGAAGGAAATAAGCGTATAATCCTAAATATTTTTTATTGTAATTAAAGGAAATATCCTGCTTTATGCGAAGATGTGTCTCTAAATAGTCTTTATACTCACTATCTAATCGATCTCCACGAGTAAAAGGAGGATTCCCAAGAAGAACATCTACTTTAGGTATTTTTAATTCAGTTCCTCCTTTTTTATGCTTCATATTAAGTTTAAATGCGTCAAGAATAACAATCTGACTGGTATCCAAAGGATATACAGGATTCTGTAGGGCTAGATTTATTCCAGCAAGCTGAGCTGCAAATACAGACACATCAAGCCCATAAAGGTTTTGTAAAAGTTTGGAATGACTTAAATCTTCATTTAATTCCTTTAATCGATGATAAGCGCTCACTAGCAGCGTTCCAGATCCACAAGCAGGATCCAGAACTTTATGGTTTGCATTTTTTATTGCTAAGTATGATAAGAATTCGCCAACAACATTTGATGTATAATATGCAGCTAAAAACTTACGAAGTTCAAATGGAATTAATCCGTGGAACAACTTCCCTAAAACGTCAGATGTGAACTTTTGCAATTGAAATGTAAGTAATACCTTGAACACGCAATCCAAGGAGGCAACTGATTCTTCTGGGAGTAGTTCCACGATGCGAGTATTGAAGATAGTTTTATAATTTGTATTGGTGACCATTCCATCAAAAAGTGCCTGCATTTGTTTCGTATCTTGTACTGTATTAATATCTAAATTATTTTCTTGAGTGCCTTTGGACAATACAAGGTAAACCAAGATTTGAGTGACTATTACAAACGCAGCAGCTCTGATAATTGCTTTTTCTAGTTCCTTCTTTCCTTTTTCTGATCGAGTGAATTTATTATCTATTACACGTGCAAAAACAAAACCAAGTGGTTGTTCAAACTTCCTATAACCAACTTTTTTTGTGAATGTTTCAATTTTATCAACCGCATTCATCAAAGCCTTTAAAACTTCTTCTTCAGTGGAATGCTCTGATTTCTTCAAATATGGCCACTTCTATCTTTTTGAACCAAGCGAAAGTGAAATTTATGTAGTTATTTTACTAAAAAAGACTAGATTATCCGAGTTCTGTGAGATTTTAATCTGAATTTCTTAAAATATTTCTCTTTCGAAAATATTATCAAATTTATATAATTAACAGTAGTATCGACTTAGTACACTTAAATACTTCTCTAAGGTGACAATATCCCCTTAGGTGAGGAAATAAATATTGGAAGAATAGGTCGATGGATGTAGCAGTTCTTCCTCTCACTAGAGAATATTATTTATCTTTGGAGAAAATTTACATCCAGATTGGTGGGAATTTTTCAAGTTCGGAAGACCTACAAAATTTCCGCAGATATATTCGATATAGATCAGATCTAGTTAAAATAGCAGTTCATTCTAAAAGAATTATTGGATTCATTATTGGTGATCAAGGTAGTTCATCAAAACCAGGGGTTTTTTCCCTTTATGTTGTCCCAGAATTTCGAAAGTGTCGAATTGGAAGCGAACTTCTACAAGAATTAGAGAGGGAATTCACCATGGGGAACATTAATTTACAATATCTATCTGTCCGAATTCCTGAGATATTTTTTGATTCAAAGAACTTTTTTCTAAAACAAGGATTTGAAGTAATAGCAAAAATTAATTGTTATGCTAAGGATAACCTTTCTTTTCCACTTCAAGCGAACCCTAAAATTAAAATTAGATCAGCTACAAAGAGGGATCTCATTGATCTTGTTAAACTGGAAAAGATTTGTTTTTCAGACTACTGGCAGAAAAATATTGACGATTTTAAGAAAGAAATCGAATCAGAGACGAATTCCTTACTTGTGGCTTTTATCAAGGGCAAACTTGTTGGATACAATTCCAACTCAGTATCTACAAACAGAGTAGAAGGGCATTATGCTCGTATTGCTACACTTCCGAGGTTTCGTAAGCAGCATGTTGCAACCAGTCTCACTGTTAAGGCATTTCAATGGTTCAGGAAACATAAGGTTCAAAGAATATTGTTGACGACATTCGCCGATAGTGATATTCACAACAAAATGTATAAGGGGTGGGGTTTTAAATTCATTGAACAAGAATTGATTATGGCCAAAAAATTCAACCGACCTGATTCCTATCCTCGTTAACAAAGTATCTTAAATCAGAAGAACAAAATTTAGTTCAATTAAAATAAATTTAAAATAGTCACCAAATTAAAATTTAAGGTTAGTATGGTTGTTTAAGGGGTTTATTTTGGCAATTGGAAAAGATCAAGCGCTTACGCAGGGTAGATTTTATCCCTCCTCAGATAAGAGTGTTATATATCGTTGTACTCTGAACAACACCACTGGATTTCTCAAAGATATCACCATTTTCTCTATCCTCATTGGGTTTTTTACTTTTTTAATAATACAATCATTAGCGTTATTAATTGTAATTCTCTCGTGGATAATTATTGTTCCATGGCTTACTCCAAAGCATTATAGATTCCTACAGATAGACAAACATGTAATAATTTATGGTACTGGATCGGTCTTTGAATTAATACGATCCAAGATGAAAACAATCTATGATTTGGAAAGATACAGATACAGTGATATTCATTATCTTCGACTCGATCGTTGGCAAAGAAAAAAGCTTGGTGGGAAGATTGATAGTTTTGGCCGCATTGAAATCAAAGTCAGTAATACCAAACCTATTTTTCAAATGCTTATTCAAACTAACGACCTAACAAAGCTTGTAAAAATTCTAGAAGCTCATCGGTTCCATTCAAAAGCCCAAAAATCATTGTCTCGAGGGGAATTAATGCTCATCTTCCCATCTTCTCCTCGTTATAATGCTTCAGGAAAAGAATCCTAAAGATCAAAATCCATGACTGGGATTAGGATAAAGTAAATTTACTCTGGAAAAGAATTAATGATCTACAAGGATTCCTACTTGATTTTGTTGATACGAAATAAAGTGATTAAAAGTGAAACCAAGATTGTTACTTTTTGATTTTGGTTCATGTTCTACTCTACAGTCTTCCATCTTGACAAGAACATCTTTAAGTCCTCATTTTATATCTTTAGCAATATGTTTAGCATCATGAGCAGAAAGATCATCAATTTGTAGAGCAAAAGGGTGTAAGAGGCCCTCATTATCAGACCACAACTCACCAAATTCCCTGAACACTCTTTGACGAGTTTGTATAAATTGCTTACGAATAGTTTCAAAGGAAAGAAGTTTCTTTTCATTCAATATTTGATTATTCCAACGATTAACGAATTTCATTTGCTTTTCTATTTTATAATCAGAAGATCGTCAAAACCTTGGAATATAGGATTCTCTAAGTATTTGACCTTTTAGAATGTTTAAATACTCCTCATCCCACGCTTGGAGATGGATCATTAGTTCTTTTAAATCCCAACCATTCGAAGCACTCCAATTAGTACTAAGGTTCAAAATTCTTTCTGTGGAATTCTTTAGAGCGCCTATTTTGGATAACCATTCTTCTTTACTTATATGACTTTGATTCAAATAGCTCACAACTTTTATAGGGTTATAAAGATCAATTTATGCTTATGAGTCAATGGGTACACTATATAATCCTAAAAGATGACGAGTACTACTATGAATTTCCACTTCTTCAGCCTGAATTACTCCGCTTTCATATATAGATATTACATTGAATGTATTCATCCTCTTTGAACGAATTTTCTTGCTTGAGAAAGTTCCAGCATTCACAAAAACCGTATCTTCTATCTGCATTGCTGTGGCAAAATGATCAAGCCCTGATAACACGAGGGGTACTTTATGACCAGTTACAAAATCAATTACATCTCCAGCATCAGTGACTGCTCGTTTGAATCGAGCTCGAGGGATTGGTAGGGCACTATGATGCATCACAACGAAAAAGAATTTATAGGATCCATAAGTGGCAAACTCATGTTTAATCATCCTCAAACGACTACGGCCAACATGACCAGACGGATCTGGGCCAGTATTTATACCAAGAACACGAAGGGATGAATCCTCATAAATTGGATCCAAAGGACCAACTTGTTGAACCCATAACTCACGACCAAAGGGTTGTAAATCCCTCGAGCCAGGTACAATTAAATACGGAATATCATAACCACGAAGCTCTCGTAATTTAATTTTAGCTACTGCAAAATCCTCGGGATATGCATCATTTGTTAAATCACCACAGTGAATAAGCAAATTGGGATTTTCCCGAAGCATCATTTTAATGCCAAGATCATAAACTTCTGCAAGAAATTGACTTCCTGGACTGAAGTGTGTATCTGAAAATTGACAAATTTTGCTTAAAACTCTGTCTCCAGGCACAAGATAGCCAACTTGTGGTTTGAGTTCTCCTTTCAACATCGAAACAGATTCTTTTACAGGTTGTTGAAATTTAGAATAAGATTCGATTCCGTAGACGTTGATATTTAATTCTTCATCAGCTAGTGTGAGTTCCACAAAAGTATGTCCTGCTTTCCCACGAGTCTTGAAACTACTGAAAGTACCGCAATTCACAAGTAAACAACGTCTTATTCCGTTTGAGAGGGAGAAAACGTTTGGGTAATGACGATGAGCAGTAATAATCACATCAATTCCAGCTCTCCAGATGACTTGCATGACGTCACCCGCGTCTAAGATCATTGATCTTTCCCTTCCAGTATTTGGAATTGGCAATAAATGATGATGAAAACAAAGAACCTTTACGAGGTCATCACTGTAGCTATGAAGTTCATTGATAGCTTCAAGACCCCGATCACCAATTCTACCAATGTTTTCATCTGGTTCAGAACTATCCATGCCAAGAATAATCATATTACCCCCATTTTCTGTAGTATCGATGAAAAATTGTCGCTCACCGAAGAAATCTTTCCAAAGCTTATCTCCAATGTTCCTTAAATCATGGTTCCCTGGGACTGTGTATAAATTATCAATATTAGAAAAATTGTCATCCAGAAGCTTTTTCGAATATACAAAGTCCTCATAGGTACCTGAATCGGTAATATCTCCGAGGTGGAGAAGATATGCGTTCGGGTTTTCTTTTAAAAGACCTTGAATTAGTTTAACCCCTGTTTTAAAAGCTTTTTTATTAAAAAAGCCAGTAAATTTTGAAATATGACTATCGGAAAAAATAATAACTTCTTCTTTTTGAGAAGAATCCTTTACCACGACTATTCACCTTTGAAATATTTATAAAAGCCAAAGAGGATAAAAATTCTACTTTTTTTCAATTCACTATTAATATTGATAAATAATTTCAAATTTTCTATTTAATATGTGAAAAACAAGAATATCCAATCTTTAAATATGACATAGTGTAAACTTTACTTAATTTTTTTGCTAGAATAAAATTATGAAGTGACTGAAAGAGTGGGTCTTCACTTATGAAGTGTCCTAAATGTCTTGGGAAGGGAAAAATTCTTGTCAAACATACAAGTAAATGTCCCATGTGTCGTGGAATGGGTTCAACAAAAATCATTGTTGGTTCCAAACCAACAGGAAGAAATGAATGTCCAAAATGCTTAGGTAAAGGTAAAATTGAGAAAGAAGTTGAGAAAACATGTCCAGTTTGTAAAGGAACAGGAATTGAAAAAAATCAATGCATTCTCTGCGATAAGCCAGCACCTACAGGACAACAATTATGTGAATCCTGTGAGAAAAATCCTCTAATTTATGAGCTAATCCCGCCTGCTTCTCTAGGGGGAGTGGAATTTAAGAAAAGCTATTTAGGTAAAGTAGTGAAGAAAGTTGATTTTGGGTTCTTTGTGCAACTCGCACCAAAAGTAGAGGGGTTGATTCGTGATAAGAGGTTTAAGGGGAAAGAGGGAGACAAAATCGTTGTAAAATTAAAAAATAAGAAGGGGGAAAAACTAGAATTCCAAGAAATAAAAATAATAGATATATCTCCGTTTGAGATTAAGCGTGTGCATGACCCTGTTCCTTTACAGAAAATCAATGTTGATCGTGAGGTTGGAACCTTCTTTTCGATTCATTCCCGAGTTGAAAATATACGTCAAATTCCCCGTGGACCAAAAATTTTCACTCTCCTTGACGAGACAGGTGTGATCGAAGCTGCAGCCTTTCATCTTGAATTCGCAGAGAAGATTGAGGTTGGGAATATCGTTGAAGTCATGGGAGAATATAGTAGTCATCGAGGTTCAGAACAAATTGAAATCTCTGACATTTTTATTGTTGACTCTGCTTATGCAAATGTTTTTATGCAAAAAATGGAAGAACTACTTGACACGAGAAGTAAACCACCTGAAATTGATTTTCTAGTGAAATCCGAAACATTGGAATTATTGAAAGAAAAATTTGTGACCATTGCCAAACGTATTCGACGAGCCTTACTTGAACTGCAACCCATAATCATCAGACATCACAATGATTGTGATGGAATTGTAGCAGGGATAGCCCTAGAGACAGCGTGTCGTGAACTATGGTACCAACTCTTTGGACATTCAGACGAAGATCAACTACGACATCTAGTCAAAAGAACTCCTAATAAACCTCCTTTTTATGATCCTCTTGACGCGGTTCGTGACCTAGATTTCGCGTTGGCTGATCAGGATCGATTTGGGGATAAAATCCCTATCATTATCATGTTAGACACAGGAAGCAGTGATGAAAGCTTGTTTTCCTACAATTTACTAAAATCATATGGAATTGAAATAATGGTTATAGATCATCACTTCCCATCAAGTAATATTCAGGGTGTAATTGATAGCCATCTTAATGTTTATTTCGTTGGTGGTGACTATAATATTTGTACTGGGATGCTAGGCTGTGAGTTGGCCCGTTTTGTCAATCCTGATATCACTGATACAATAAACCATCTTCCTGCTATTGCTGGAAAAGGTGATCGTGTTGAAGGAGAAGAACAAAACCAATACCTTATGATTGCCAAAAAGAAAGATTATTTGGAACATTTTATCGAGGATATTGCAGTAGCAGTCGATTATCAAGCCTATTTCTTAAAATTTTCACCTGGACGCCTTCTTCTAAGTGATCTATTAGGAACACAGGGAAAACAAGAAAAACAAATTAATTATGTTAAATTATTATCGACTGAAGCTCGCACGCACTTAGAAAACCAATTACAGATCTCTCTAGAATATGTTCAAGAGGAAACATTAGTAAATGGAGTAAATTTAGCGATTTTAGATGTAGAGAAATTTGCGAATCGGTTTGATTACCCTCCTCCTGGGAAGATAACAGGATCTCTCTTTGATCATCTTGCTAGTAAGAATCAAAATTCTGCGCTTGTCGCTATAGGTTTAGGTCCTGATTTTGCTATTTTTCGTTCACAAAATGTTAAACTGGATTTTCCAAAATTTATTAAGAAATGTGCTAAAAAATTACCTCATGCAGGTGTTGAAGGGGGGGGACATGAAGTTGTGGGTAGTATGAAGTTTATCCATGGTGCTTATGATGAAGTAACGGAAACAATAAGAGAATTGTTAACTCTGATTGAAATCCAAGAAATTAATGAGAAGAAAACAAAAATTTGAAAATTTGGTGTTCACATTGGTGGCAAAAATTGGTCAATATTACCCCTCAGATGAGGAGGCCTGGATAGAATGCCATTCACTTTCTTATTTAGATTCTATTTATTTTGATGAACTAGTCAAAGCGAAACCTCGTTATGAAAGTCCAAGTGTTGAATTAGTGGGAATTCTCGATGATAAAATTGTTGGGATTTTAGACATTGAAATCGAACAAGAATCAGGCCAATTTTGTTTTGATGAAAATGAACGCAGCGGTATGGTTGCAGTCATTGGGGTACTTTCGCTGCATCGAAGGAAAGGTATAGGAACAAAATTAATTGAAAAAGGAATGGAATTGGTTCAAAAGAATTATGACGTTCACCGAATCGAAATTTGGGTTCGTGAAGATCCTGGGATAATATCCTGGTTGAAACAAATCCAGTTTCAAGAGATTCATCGATTTTATGAAGTAGTATTAACAAATGATTTTTTTGAAAAACATGAAATTGATTTACCTTTTGGGATAATGCCAATTTTTCTCACAGGTAATCTAGAATCAAAAGGATTTACTAAATTGACTCAACAACACCCTCCCGAAAGATCATTCCCGATTTTAATTTACGAAAGATATTTTTAAATCATTTTAAAAGCAAAGTTTTATTAAAATAACTCTTCGACTCGTTTGAAGAGGGAAAATTTATCCGCTGGTTCGCTTTCACTTATGTCTTCCATTATTCTCCTCACAAGACCTGATACGTTGTCGAGTCCTTCTTCTTTAAAAATTGAGATATGTTCCCATCCGACATGATACCAACCTGTGAGTTTCCATATTCCATTTTTGACAGATCAAAATCCCCAACGGATCGAGTTGAAAGTTTAAAAAGTAAATTAACTAATATCCTTTGCCTCGAACTAAATCCTTGTTAATAAATATCATCAATACAGTGAATAATCAACATATTCTAAGAAAAGGATTTGTGGTGATTACATGAGAAAAAATTGTATAATTTTCACAGTTATTCTCAGCTTTCTCTGGTTTAATATAATCAGTGAATCAGGTACAACTAATGTATCAGCATGTACAAATTTTAAGATAAAAGATGATCAAACCGTTTATTTTGGTAATAGTGAAGATCAAACTTATACGCAATTTTCTGAGACTTATATTACATTCATCCCTATCGGACAAGTTTGGTATGATGGGGCAACAATCGAGCATGGGACAGCAATTGTAGGCTATGCCAATGGAAGCGGGTATAGTTGGGTTCAGGGTGGGATAAACGATCAAGGATTAGCTTTTGACTCTACATTTGTCCCTTATACTGCACCCAATCTCCATAATGAGAGATCTCCTCTTTTAATTCCCCAAATATTTAATTGTGGGACAATAGATGAAGTTATTGAGTCTATGAATCAACATTCCATCTATTCTGTTGAGGGAAAGATCCAAACATTCTTTGTTGATAAAACAGGTGAATCTGTTGTTTATAATATTGGCGAAGACGGAGAGTTAGCAGTTTTTCGTACCAATGATAGCTATCAATTAGCCACAAATTACTATGTGGACGATCCGTTCCGTGGTAATCCTGGATCTGATCCAATAGAAAGATATAGGGCTGCGGAGGAGAAGCTCAATGATATTGTGAAGAATGATGATCTAACGATCAAATCCATTACCTCAGTTTTAAAAGCAGTACATTTTGAAGGAGCGAACATCAACACAATCTATTCGAACATCTTTGATGTAACGAATGGGGATATTTACCTCTATTTCTTCCATCAATTTAAAGAAGTAGTTAAATTAAATTTAGAAGAAGAGTTAGCGAAAGGTAGACATTCGTATAGAATTGTTGACTTTTTTACTCAAGAAACAGTAGAGAACGCGTATAAAGAATATAATGCATATCCTTATATGGTTCGTGAGTTTTTTGCTGACATCATTCTTCTTATTGGAACTGGTATTCTTGATTTTCTTCTCATAATAGCAATGATGTTTGTCTTAGGTAAGAAATCCTTTCAAAAACTAAAGGAAACCAAAAATACACCTCCCACGCAATCCCGAGAAGAAGAGAGACAAAAAATTGATAGTACAAAGAATAGTCTCCCTCTCAAGGGATTCAATATTCATGTAATCTTAATTCTAGCTTTAATCTGGTCTTTCTTGAGTTTCCCGATGATCTATTGGAACCGAAAGGGGGAATGGTTTTCGCTTAAGCCTTTACCTTTTCCACCTTTTTATGAATATTATCATTTATTTTTGTCTGCTAGCGTGTTAGGCGTCTTTTTTATCGCTTTTCTCCTATCTTCAACCACAAGTAGAGGGGAGGTTGTTCGGCTAGTTAAAAGAGGAATAGCCCTTGGAAAATCAACAAAATGGAGTCTTCTTGCCTTTCTCACTCTACCAGTTCTAATTGAACTTTTCTATATCTGTTTGGATTTCCTAAACATTGTTCCAAATGTGGATTGGCTGGTGTTAGTGATCACATATCCTTTAATAGCAGCCATACTTCTTTTTATTCTTGCAGCTACCGAAAAAAAGACTATTGGTGTAAAAGAATTCTCTCAAGCTAGATGGATAAGAAGTATCATACAAACAAATCTTCAATTAATCCTGATTTGGGGTCTTTGGTTCCTACCCCTATTTCTTACTATTGGACTAGATCAGACATATATTCTACTACTACTCACTTTATCTACATCTATGATCAGTTTTTCCTTCTTTGAGACACTAAAAAGAAAGAATTCAGTCATTCTATCCAATCGAGGTTACAATCTATAAATATGCACTTCAAGCTTTCCAAAACTTAGAAAAAACAGTTTCATCAGTATTATGTGCTTTCCTTTTCCCAAGGCCTAGAACAGTTCTTCAATGGGATCAAAGAGCGTAAACTTTCCTTCAGGTTTGTTATCCTTGATAGTTACCATTATTTGTTTTATCAGATCTCCAGATTCATCTAATCCTTCTTCCTCAAATATAAATAGATGTTCCCAACCTGTATTTCGCCATCTAGTCAGCTCTGCCTTCTTATTGATCTCTTTTTCGAAATTCAAGATATCTTCAACATTAGCAAGCAATTTATTTGAATTTTAAAACAAAGAGACTCAAAAGCTTAAAACCTGATAGTTATACATATGATAATTTTGATATAACTCTGTTATCCAATATTTTTGCGCCCTACAAAATTGATAAAAATTCACTTTGGTAGAGTGAAATGATCAGGCTCTTTCTTTCCGAAAAATATGACAATATTGATGACAGCGGTTTCCCACCCATGCATAATTTACTCCTAATGCAATCAAAGATTTATCATCCTGTAACCAGATCTTTTCATCCTTTAGAATCCATGAATGTTCTTTATCTTGAGTCAAACGGAGTGCTGTATCATAAGCTAATGGATAGACCCTCTTATTTGCAAAAACATTATTTGTGATGATTACCAAATATCCCTTAGGACGTAAAAGTTCGTAAACTTTCCCAAAAATCTTTTGTTGTTCATCAAGAAAATTATTATAATCTCTGAGGTTACTGAGATCTCTTGGGTCATCGTTACTATATTTCGTATCTAATCCCATTTCTTTCCGCTTTTTTTGTCGAATTTCATTTCGTTCAAGTTGACACCAATAGGGGGGACTTGTTAGGCAAAAATCAACAGTAGGTAATTTAAATTCTTCCCAATAATTGAGAAGATTTCGTGAATCCCCACAAATCACCTGCCAAAAACTCGATTGATCAGTTTGATATAATGGGGGATAGGCTTGGATGTTTATCTTCTCTAAACGCTGCTCACTAATTTCAGTATATTCAGGAGAGAGTTCTACTCCTACACCACTCCTATTGCTCTGTTTTGCAGCAATTAAAGTACTACCAGTGCCAAGAAATGGATCCAGTACTACTTCCCTGGGTTTTGTGAAAAAGGTTATGAATTGACGAATTAGGGTCTCAGGAAATTTAGCTGGATGTAATATTTCTTCTTTTTTACGAGATGGAGGTCGATGAATAAACCAAGTTTTTGAGAATTTTATCCATTCTCTTCCAGTTAATAAGTTCAAACGATTCTTCAAACTTCTCTTGCCAACAGGGATCCTTTTCTTACCATTTTGAAGAATAATCGTTTCTGATTCAGTTTCAATCGAATTATGATGATTTGCTATCTTTTTTAAGTCCGTTTTTCGCATAAAACCTTGGCTAAGGAATTTATCTAAGTCTCCTTGGCCATCTTCTTTCCTCTTGGATTTAGGAGTTCCCGATTTTTGTAGGGATTTGATGTCTTGGTCTTCTAATTTAAAAGTGTGAAACGATATATTACCCATTTTTTTTTCTGTATTAATCCAAAGAAACAGACTTTCTATTTCTTGGCTATAAGAATACAATAAATTTGATTTTATATTTTTTACTATGGATAAAAACGCGTAAGCGGTATTGGAAGGGATAGAGTCTCTAAAAACAGGATAAAATAAGACAGGAGTTTCAAGGTCAACATAATAGACTTCCTTAAGAGAACCTTTCTCTTGATATAATAATTTAAAGCATTCCAGATTCCTTTCTGTAAATGATTTCCATAGATATTGACGATTTTCATCCTTGGTATGTTGAATCAATTTTTTTAAGGGAACTACTGCTTTTAAATCACTAGGCTGTGTGATGGAAGTAAAAAATAGCAGAGTTTCCTTGTTAACAGCCTTTTTATTATCAAATAAAGGTTTCAGCTCCTAAAATAACTCCTTTATCACTAAGATTCGGATTACTGCATAATCCTATAATTGAAGCCTTATAGGAATCAGAGCTCAACATTCAAAATCCACATGGGACTTCTCCTATACCCCCTCATTCAAATTTATAAATATTAATTCTATTACTGCTAGTAATCATAACTTGAAAACTTAGGATCCTAAAGTATTTTTATGGTGAAAATTAATGGTAAAGTATTGTGATAAGTGCGGAGAGGTAGTGAAAGAAGACGATATATTTTGTAATAACTGTGGTTCGCAATTAGACAAATCAAAAACATGGGTTGGAGCTGGAACGATGTCATAGACCCCTGAAACTGTAATAACGACAAAGTACAGACCCCGCACATCGACTCAACCCAAACGATTTTATCGTAGCAGAGAGGATCGGTGGATAGCAGGGGTGTGTGGCGGCTTGGGAGAATACTTCAACATTGATCCCATTCTTGTCAGACTCGCCTTTATCTTTTTCGCGGTTTTTTACCTATCAGGAGTAGTTTTATATATCATTTTAGCAATTTTTGTAAAAGAGAATCCCCACCAAAGGCCTAGACAGTACCAAAGACGAAATACACAAGGATATTAAGAATCAGAACTTTATCAGCTAAAATTCATAAATTTAGCTCTAAAAGCAGGAATCATTTAGGAATAATCTGCTGAAGAATAATTGAGAAATACAATGAAGAAAAAAGGAAATTTGATATTATTTATTTTTCTTCGTCAAATTCAATTGTAAGATCTATTTTTTGAACGGATTGATCCTTTAAATGAAGTGTTTCAACCATACCTACTAATGAATTTCCGATGAATTGTTGTACAAATCTTTTTGCAGGAATTTTCTCCTCATTAACCTGTAAATTAAATGACTTAATCTTTCGCAAATACCATCACTCTAAGCAATTTAATTAGGTACAAGAATAGTATAGTTTTTAAATGTCATAGTAGTAATTCAGTCTTACAAGTTTCAACAAAATCAGGACTCGGATCCATTGCCTCAAATCTCGTTTCAAGAAGTAACTAAACGGTATCAAATGGGTGAAGTGACTGTAGATGCCCTTCAAAATATAACACTTGACATTGAACCAGGAATATTTGTGGTTTTACTTGGACCATCTGGTTCTGGGAAAACAACTCTCTTAAACTTGATTTCTGCAATTGATTTTCCCACATCAGGAAAAATTCGTATTGAAAATGTTGACATCACCTTTCTCAATCGGAAACAAAGAGCTCAGTTCCGTAGACTGAAAATAGGTTTTATTTTTCAATTTTTCAACCTTTTACCCACTTTAACCGCCTTAGAAAACATAGAGTTCGCTTTGGATTTGGTTGGTGTTCCTACTGCAAATGGATCACGAATATTTAAGAAAAAAAATATCCGTGAAGTCGCTTTTAAGTGGTTAGATAAGGTCGGATTAAAAGATCGTGCTAATCATTTCCCATCACAATTGAGTGGGGGCGAACAACAGCGGGTAGCCATTGCCCGAGCACTAGCAAAAGATCCACCAATTATTGTGGCTGATGAACCCACAGGTAATCTTGATTATCGTACTGGAGTCTACATACTCTCGTTAATGAAGGAACTTAATGAAGATGCCGAAAAAACTTTCGTACTAGCGACTCATAACCGACAGATCTCCAAAATAGCTGATCTGGTCTTGACCATGCAAATGGGGCAAGTGAGTTATTTTGAACAGCGAGAACCAGAAAATGTGAATAATCTTTTTTGGTAAAGCAACGATTAAGGACGCTTAAAATGAAATTTTTAACCCGCATCTGGCTCAAGAAGCTTAGAAGAGATATTACTCGTCAGAAACTTTTAACATTTGCATTAATCTTACTTTGTTTCTTTGGAACTGGTTCGTTTCTAGCTTTAACTATGGGTTATGAAAACCTTTATTCATCTTATAAACGCATTTATCGCCAAACCAATTTCGCGGACGCAGAATTTTCCACCCATAGTGATACGTGGTTTAATACCACAGAACTAGAAAATATACTAGACAATTTCACATTAAAATATAATGAAGAAATCCAAGCAATCAATTTTCGATTGATTGTGGGAACAAGTTATAAGGTCAATACCTCACAGGGAGGTTCTTATCGCCAATTCTTAGCAAATGGTCGGGCGATTGGAATTAAGTGGCCTCAATCCAAAGATAATCGAACCAATGACTTAATTTTTGTAAGTGGTTCCTATTCCGAATCTTTTACTCAGAATAATTTTATTTTATTAGAAGCCCATTTCGCCTCGAAATTCGAGATTAAAAAGGGAGATACTCTTTCAACAAAAATCCTAGACCAAAAGTACGATTTTTTTGTTCAGGGTGTTGTTTTCAGCCCTGAATATCTCGTTATCATTCCTTCGAAACATGATTTTCTTCCCACAAGCGTTTTTGGAGTGATTTATCTCCCTATTGAGAGACTGCAAACATACTCAAACCTTACTGGATTAGCAAATAATCTAATCATTAAAATGACCTCAGACGTTGCTGCAACAACACGCAATGTGATAATTGAAGAACTGACTGAATTACTTGATACATTCACTGATGGGGTATTTGCAGAGCCCGTAATGCAAGAACATCAGGTTTCAAATTTAGCCCTTCACCTCGACCTAGAAACATTTGAAGAAGTAGCTTTAATCCTCCCAATTCTTGTTCTAGGAGTTGCGTCCGTTGCAATTTATATTACTTTGGGTAGAACAGTCCAAAGCCAAAAACGGAATATTGGAATTGCATCCTGTTTAGGTTATCTGCCTAATGATATTCTTTTACACTATATTTGTTTTACCTTATTGATTGGGGGAATAGGAAGTATAATGGGTATCAGTTTTGGAATAATTATCTCAGGTGCGGTTACATGGATTTATTCATACTTTATGAGATTTCCTCAAATAATTGAGATACAAATCCAATTACATCTCGTAATTATCGCCTTAATAGCTGGTTTGGGGGTAAGTCTTCTAAGCGGAGCTATTCCTGCTTGGCGTGCTAGCCGATTAACCCCCCGTAATGCTCTTCAAACCATGGTTATTGAAAAAGGTTCACATGTTTTTCTAGAGAAAATAATCTTCATTAAACCCGTCAAATTGCGTTTCGCTTTACCATTACGAAATCTTTTTAGAAAAAAAATCAGGACTTTTGCTACAATAACTGCTATTGCTGCGGCAGTTTTGATTATCATTGTTTCTTTTACCTTTATTGACTCTGTCACGACTGCTGTGGATTGTCAGTTTAATAAAACCTCTCAGTATGATTTGATAATCAAGTATGACGGATTAAATTATTTTGATCTGGGAGTGAAGGAGGATGTAACTTATATTCAGCATTTATTAGGAGTTCTAGCTGTTGAACCCGTACTACAATTACCTTCGTCAATTAGAATGGGAGAAAAATCACAAGGAGTCTTAATCACAGCGTGGAACAATTCAACTCCTGCTACTCATAAATTTCATTGGTCTTCCTCGCAAGATACGCTATGGCCAAACGATAGCATGGTTATTTGTTCTGCTTTAGCCCATCAGTTCGATATAAACGTTGGGGAAGAGATTTCCTATAGCTTACCCTTTCTCAGAAATTATATAGACATCGCTTACAGAAAAGCTGAAGAATTATGGAAAGAATCTGCTTTTCTGAATGGTACCGAGTTCGCAAGAAATCAAACACTTGATTATTTAAAAGATCTATTAAAACGAAACACGGAGAGTATCTCTTTTTCTCGAAGCGGGAGTGATATTAGTTTCAGTAACCCCTCAATCGCTGTTTCAGGAATCTCCAAGGAAATTTGGGGAAGCATGGTTTATACTACTCTTCCAACCATCACAAGAGAGATGGGTATAGATATATTCAAAACAGGATTAGACATTGATTTAACACCTAGCTCACAATTAATTCTGAAAGTAATCCAACCCTCAAATATTACATTGTTAGAGGAAATCAAAAACTCAATTATACCATTAGAGGGAATAAGATCGGTCGAGTTTGGGTATGATTTTCATCAATCGGTAAACATATTGATGGCAGCGTTCAATGCCATTATTGCAGTATTCTTAGTGTTTGCATGTGTTTTGGCTGGGACTGCTATCTTTACAACCATTTACGTGAACTTTCAGGAGCGTCAACGTGAAATTGCAACAATGATGACTCTTGGTTTCTCAGACAGCGAGTTTCTAACTATTTTAACTATAGAAAATCTCATTCAGGCTATACTAGGTATTCTTCTTGGAATTCCCGTTGGTCTCTGGATTGCAAGCTGGATTTTAGATAATATTCTTCGGTTGTTCTATTTTGAAATCATCCTTCTCCCTATGACTTGGTTAATGATTTGGGTTGGAGTACTTGGTGTGGTACTGATTTCACAACTTCCTGCGTTCTACTACGGTGTTAAACTCGATTTAACTGTAGTAACTAAAGAGTTGTCTTCCTAGAAACTTACACACAAGATTAGAAACGACCATTTGAGAACCTATCATTCTGAAATTCTTGTAAAGAGCGTGAGATCCACCCTGTTTTAGCCTCTCGATGATCAAAGAGTGAAACATAGGGTTTAATGTCTAATAAAGGAGTGAAATCTAGCATATCCACTCCTCGAATATGAAGAATGCTTGAAGCGTGATTAATAGAAATTAATTCCACTATAGAAATACCAATTGGATTTGGCCTAAGAGGAGCTCTTGTTGAGAAAATTCCTCTTTCTTCCTCATCTATAAAAGGAGTTAATTTTAATTTCACCTCATTTGCTCTATGGAAATGATAGATTAACTGTAAATGAGAAAAATCCTCTAAATCATGTAAACCCTTAACATATTGAGGAAAGATTTCAATCCGACCCTCCACATTAGAGTAACAGGATTGAATCGGAGTTCATTTTTTCTCTTTAAATGGTGTGCGAATATAACCAATGACCTTAAACTGAACACTTGGTGAATTTTCCATTCCACTACCTCTTCTCTAACAGAATGAGACGCTAGATTCCATTTATGTCTATTTCATGTGGTTCAAAGAGTTTTCGTCCCTCCATACCACCCGCTACGGTGATCACTTGACCTGAAATGTGACTCGCAAGCCTATCTGAAGATAGAAACACAACAACCCTTGCAATATCCTCTGGACGCGCTAATTTCCGAAGTGGTATTGTTTGCAGCGCACTTCGAATGCCTTCATGATCTTCCAGAAATTTTTCAGTCATAGGAGTAATAGTCCAACCTGGTGCGACGATGTTAACTCTACCACGAGACGCAATGTGAGTTATTTCATTTTTTAATGATAGCATCAATCCATGGAGACCAGATTTTGAAACAGCATAATCAGCATGGCCTGCTTCCCCAAATACTCCAGCAGTGCTGCTAATATAGACTATACTAGCGAACTCTTTAGGAAAAGTTACTAAGTTTTGAACATACTGTTTGCTACAAATGAAGGCTGCACGAAGATTGATTGCTATAGTCTTATCCCACTGTTCTAATTTCATTTCATGAACAGGAACGGGACTTTCTGGCCAGATGCCATGGTTTACCACAAGGCAGTCTATCCGTCCATAGGTAGCAATGCTGTCGCGAAAAAGTTCTTTAGTTTGTACTTCTGAGGACAAATCGGCTTGAAGTAAGCAATGATCGCCTTCTAACTCCGAACTAAATCTTAAAATCTGCTTTTTATTTTTATTATAATGAAGTGAAAGGCAGCAACCTTCTTCATCAAAGAACTTAGCAATTGCTTGCCCAATGCCTCCACTGGCTCCAGTTATTAATACATGCGCACCATTGAGTCCTGAATCCACTGCGAATCACCTATAAAATTCTTAATTTATTATTCTAATAGCTATTGTTAATTTTCCCGACTTTTGTTTTAATCCTTCTTATTAGGGATTATACAGAGTTAGATCAGAAATTACTGGCCAATGATCTGATGGTAAAATTGAGGGATCTTTTCCAGGATTATCATGAATAATCCGAATGTTTTGAAATTTAATGGAGCTTTTGACCCATATAAAATCAATGATGTATTTACCATTCCAGGATAGAAAGGACCTTTTTTTCCCTTTGAATCCATGGGATTTAACAGCCCAACGGAATTTATTATTCTAAATACAGTAAGTGTCGCGAAAGTGTTGACTGAATTTCATGTATTCTTCCGAATTCCTTCCAAAATTTAGATCTCCACTCAATATTATTGGCCGATTTGGGGATTGGTTTTTTATTCTTGTAATCACTAGGGGAATGCTCTTCAATCGTATCGAAGATTCAGTATCTTCAAAGCGTGTATTATAGACGGCGAATGGTATGCTATTCTCGAAATTAATCCACGTACAAATTCTAAATAACCCTCCTCAAGTATTAAAACATGTATCAGATGTGTCACTCAACCAAAATGTCCCGCTATTCTTTATTTTAAGCTCATGATAGAATATTGGACTAAATTCTCCTGCTTGTAGTAGATTCTCTACTGACTTAAACTTAATTCAATAGTTCTAACAATTTCAACTCTGTATCTCCAAATTGTCTGATTGATTTGACGAAACCAGGAACCCCACACAAGAACCATTCCGACACCACCAATCACCAATCCTCCAATTAGGTCGCCAGGCCAGACAAAGATTGTTAATACACCCCAATCAACTAAGAGGAGCGAAACAATCATTATTACACTCCAGTTGACCAAGAAAGCTCCAGCTATCGTTATAGTATAACGAATAACATCCTCCAGATTCACTCTGAACCAGAACACCAGTGGTTCATCAATGCGAGTCATCTCAGCAAAGAAACCAACAAGTGTTAGAAGGATTCCTAAGCCGATTAGCAGGATAAGAACTGCTAGTGGAATGGCAATAAGTGACGATATACTACTAATGAGTGTTAAAAACAATCCGAAGAGACCCACTGTCCCTCCTAAATTAGTTGACTTATTTCTCTTTTCATTAACCCAACGCAATTGGAAAAATGCTAAGAAGATACCTGCTAAAAAGACTATCATAAGAGTAAAGATCAACATTGGAGACAATATGTTTGTGTAAACTTCAAGATCTGGAAGATAGTGCGGGAAAACACTTACTCCTAGAAGTCCGATTGCTATCACGGATGCAAGACGTACCAAATGGCGAATCACATTCTCTCGATATAATGGTTCAGCTGGGCTGAATTCTTCAATGTCAATTGCCTTTTTTTCAGTTTCAATCATGTGCGTCCCACTTCTTCTTTACTCTTTCGACTTAGTGCTTTATTTATCCTCCTACCGAAGTAAAGCTCTGGGATAACGGCTAGGAATGCCAATCCAAGAATAGGAAATGAGAAATCTGGTGGAGGAGTTGAGGTACCCCATTCACAGATGTAATAATGGGTTTCTAAATCTGCTAAATCATTCCATCCTCCTGACGTTGACGTTGCAGCGTAATCTTCACCCTCGCCACTATCATTAGGTTCCCCTGGAATCCAGTTAGTATAAGTGACAGACTCTCCAGTAACCCATTGCCAGTCTCCTTCATTTGCTTCATCAGTGAATCCAATCCAGATATCATCTTCTCCGATCAAGCTACTAATGAAATCATTCTCTTCTTGGCTAGTAATAGTCACCAAATACCCTCCCCGAGATTCACAGTCAGACTTTGCTCCAGACCACGTCCTTAAATAAGAGATTAACTGATACTCATGACCATTATAATTTGTTTTAGTGGTTTTATGTTCAATAATTTTATGATTTAATGATTCATTAATTATGATTAAATCCGTTTTATTATTGCTACTTAAAACAGGAATAATCATCTCTTGTGATGTATTATCTCCACTCCAACAATTCATAACCATAATAGAAATTATAACAAACAGGAAAATGTTGATTTTTCCGATGGATAAACCTTTTTTCAAATTTATCGCCTTATTCTTTATTTTACATTAGGTAAAGTTAAACTATGAGTCTACTTACTCTAATTCTCTTGTTACTGTCAATATGGACAATTTATTTAATTCAGAATTATATGTTATATAAATTTTCCCAAGGAAAATATAATGACAAAACTCGATGGTTGTTGATAACTGAAAATGTGGGATTGTAGAATTAGATATTTTCGATAATACAACTTTATATAGTAAAAATCTTCCATATAATGAACATAATACAATAGTGTTACAACATTCATCCAGTCTTATGTTACAAATACGTAAATCAATTGAACCTAATTGAACTTGACTAGTTTTAATAACTTTCTTCAACTTGTAGAAGAAAACTTTATTATTTAGATGAATGTCTGACCATTTTATGATGCTGTTATTGCACATGGTTTAATGAACCCAAAAGATCTTTAAAAAATCCAATGAAGTTTTCCACCAGAAAATACTTTGTGGTAGAAACTAGTAAGTATATGTGCATATTTGTCTCATAAACGTGAAATTCACTTCATATGGCACAAAAAAACATAAAGAATAGTGATAAATATGGATTTATTATCTGATCTGCAGCCCACTCTTGAAATTTTAGATAAAATAGTAGCATTTGAAGAAAAAATGGAACACAACCGACTTTTATTATTCTTAAGCCTTGCTGGGTTTATTGCTATCATTGGAGGTTGGATTGAATATGTGTGTTATCATTTTTTGGATGTAGATTCCACCTTCTTCATTTTTGGATTAGCTTCTGATACTGAACCAATTTTACTATTGGGGTTATGGTTAATTTATCTTATACCCCTCATTGGTATTATTATATTTACTGCTGGAATTTCGCCAGGCTTTATTAATTGGAATAAAGCGTATCGAAATATAGGAGCAATAACTATTGGGCTTTTCATTCTCACACACGTTTTAGTGCTATTTATTGGTATAATAGATACTCCTGACTCACGATTCATTCCTAGCATATGGGGTACAATGATATGTATCGGATTCCTGTTCGCTAGTAGAATTTTGTTCTTAGAAACGGGAAATAAAGATATAAAATTAGGATTATCTTCTTTTGGATTATTTGCTCTTGGACTCGGCATTATCTCATCAATAATATTCTATTCAAATGATCCAGAATTAGCAATGTTTCTTTTTTGTAACATTTTTGGTATAATTTTATTAATAGTTAGTATGATTACGTATTGGAAGCTTGGTGTGTCCCACAAGAAGCTAAAGAATGATCTTGGGAAAGTTAATTAGATGAAAGAGAGTCAAGTATCCGTTGAGGCTCTTATTGGTGAGTTAGATTCAACATTGCACGAACCAGTACGATTAGGAATACTGATTCTACTTCATCTGAATTCTTCCCTCACCTTTAGTGTGATTCAAAAAGGATTGGGTGTAACATCTGGAAATTTAAACACACATCTAACAAAACTTGATACAGAGGGCTTTGTTGTTAAAGAAAAAACATTCGTGAATTACAGGCCCAGAACGGTTATTCATATCACAGCAGAAGGGAGGGAAGCCTTAAAGAAGTATTCTAAATCACTGAAACGAATATTAGTAGAAATTTCATAGAATATTGAAAAAGATCCGAAGAATTTTTCCTAGCTCTATCAAACATTAAGATCCTGGAAAAAAGGAAGAAATATGTGCTCATTTGATTTTTTGTTTTACTCTCATTAAAAACACGAATGTTAAAACTGATATGAGTACAAAAATTCCGCTAAAACCTGGCCCTCGCTCTTCTGTGGAACTAGTTTGCGTTGTAGTAGTAATAATAGTAGCAGGTGTTGAAGAACTAGACAGAGGAATCGTTGAAGATTGTGACTCTGAAGGAAGTGCTATCGGATTAGGATCAGAGTTAATTGCAACACCATCGATCGCGTACGGGTCGTCTACAATGCCATCAGCATTAGTATCAGGACTGACCCACTCATCCCAAAAGTTATTAGAAAAACTGTTATCTGATCCATCATCGTAAGCCTGGGAATAACCAGGTAATGATGGATTATTGCCAATGATATCATTCCACTCTATTTTATTGTTATTGGTATTTATATCAAGATAGATTCCATATTCATTATTCTTATAAAAAATATTCTCGAAAATTATGTTATTCTCTGAGTTCTCAATGTATAGACCATTACCAAGATTCAACTCCAGGGTATTTTGATGAATCTCGTTGAAATTACTGTTAGTATCTAGGTGAATTCCTCGAGCAGAGTTGTTGGATAAAACATTATAGTTAGAGGAACTTAACACAATCCCCATTACATTATCATATACAATATTTTGGGTGATATCATTTTCATTAGAGGTTAGTAAGAAGATACCTGCAAAGCTATTGTCATAAATAGTGTTATTTTTAACTATATTTTTATGATTATTATTAAATAACCAAATTCCAGACTCATTATTTCTGAATAGTATGTTTGTAGATATAATATTATCCACACTTCGTACTGGCCATCTGATCCACTAGCATTGATAGGTTGTCCCGCGAAATAAATTGATATATTATTCTTTGAATAACTATCAATATAGGCATATGAAAGTCCAAGCCAAGAACCACTACTGTTTTTTAGAAGTCCATAAAGGTAAAACTCTTGACTTATCTGATCTAGACCTCCTAAATTCACCACAAGCTTATCATAGAGCCCGTTATCATCGTAATCCAAGACGAAATCTTTCCAAGTGTTGTTGTCAGGTAATTACTCAGATAAACTCCTCGTTACAACCCCGTCTACCTTGGGTCGATCTATTGAATTATTAGAAAAAGTATCCTCTGTATCAATCAAAGGATTTGGTTCAAATATCCAACTATTCAAATAAGCTGTAAATATCAACATACCTAATATTGCCAAGATGATTTGTATTTTTAGTCTAGCTACGTGATTTTTCATTTTTATCATCAAAATTTCTTTCTTTAAATTAAATCATAATTTGGATACTGGAGAAAGTGTCTTCCTGATGGATCGTGAATATTGTTTAAAAATTAATCACTGATAGGCACTTTGAATTAAGTTAAGCATTATTTGATTTATAATTTTAATATTATAAAAATATTTCGAAAAAAATTATAATATATAATAAGATATAATTTGCTAAATAAAGTATAATTTAACTTTAGATATCTTAAAAACATGTATCTTTATTTAAAAACGGCTAATAGCTAAATTTTTTCCCCAAAATACAATAATTCAAAATATACTGGATGAAAATGTTTATTATATCACATATTTGCATTCATTATATACTTAAATGTTGGGCCTTTGTTATTAACTAGAAATATTAGATTATTATGTATAACCAAACTGTAAAAATTTCATAAATAAATTTATAAGGTATGAATAACTCTAGTAATTAGACACCAGAAAACATCTCTTTCTTAGCTGAAAAGCAATGGTTGGCCTAGTAACTATTACTAACGAAACCGTGACATTCGAACCCCTTTTGATCGATATCCTAGAGGACAACATCAATGAACAACATTCTCGAATACTTGCTTTGATGTTTATACTTGGTGGTTACACAACTTTAAATGTCTTGACAAATCTTATTGGCATTGCTCAACCTACTGTTAGTATAAGAGTAGATGAACTTGTGAAAATGGGATATATTCGGAAAAACACGGAACTAATGCCAATGGCGCTCGTTCTTCTACTAAGTCAAGATGATTTGGAGGTTCAGCTTAGAAAAAGATTAGAAACACAACGAAATGCCGCTAGATTCCTCCAAGAAGCATCTGAGATTAAAAACATGCAATTGGTTGAAGATACCTTCATAAGAGCAATGCAGATTTTATATAATAACGAAGAGACTTTAGCCAAGATGATTGCATTTGTTTATCTCCATCAGTCAATTACAAGAAATCAACTATATCAATTGATTAATCTTAAGGAAAGTAAGTACGGATCCAAAGAAGAATTGGAAAGGGAAAGAAGAAAGAAAGATGCTGTCATTGCCTCTCGTCCTGAGATTTTTCATATTGTTTATAAAAAACATCAGAAGAAAGAAATGTTCATTCAACCCCGTCTCCCCTTAAATCTGTTTGTGAAACATCGGTTAACATATCTCGAATCTTTACATACTTATTATAAGGACCTCCTGATGAAATTGGATTCTTTCATGTCTGATGATTATGAATCAATTATACCCCATCAACTTCTCAATTATCCTTCTGAATTAAAAATGCGGATAGAAACATGTTTAAAACATTATTCAACGATCAGAGTCATTGACAATGCTATCTATCGTCATAATAATGGCAATAATGGCGTTGTATCATTGATTGCTGAATGTAAGAACTTTTCACGAAGCCATAAAGTGATGATACTCTCTAATAAGAATATTAAAGTTCCGAAAACAACAAACAATTCTCAATTTGAAACACGTCCTCTCAAAGGTAATATCGGTCGAGATTATATGAACCGTGATTTCATTATTTTTGGTACCCATGGTTGTTTAGTCCTACCGGCCCAGCCTAGTTCAATTCCTTATTATAATATCGCCCCACGATTCACATCAACAATATTGGATATTTTTAAGACGAATTGGAGGAGTTCTGATGCTATCTGACTTTTTACGCTTGATTAAGGGATTTGTGTTATTTATTGGACCCAGTGCTGCAGGCAAAACCAGCATTTTAAGACGTCTCGTGACAGGAAAGTTCGAACATCAGAAACCAACTTTGGGTTTTTCTGAAGAGAATGTAGCAAAGGTTAGGATAATTGAAATTGGAGGACAAGCAAGTTTTAGGCATTATTGGAAAGATGCTATTAATCAAAATCCTGTAAACATCTTCTTTGTTATTGATGTGACTAAAGAACAGGATTATCGTGAGTACGAGGATTTTATTAAGGATTATCAAGACAATTACCCCCAAATCTCAAAAAAGGCTGTCTTAACTGCTAATAAAATAGACCTAGCAAAGACAATTCCAACTTACCTAAGCAATGTCACTATTCCAATTCAATGTAGTGCGAAAACTGGAGAAGGGATGTTGGATATATTAGAAATGATTGCCAGTCATCGAAACGAAGCTGAAGCAGTAATACAACCTCAACGGATTGACCAAAGTAATGGTGAACAAACCATTAACAATGAAGAAGAAAAGGCAGAATCGATATTAAGAGAATTTCAAGGAAAATTCTAATAAAATGTATAGAATCTCTATTTTAATAGGATAACAGTCTTCTCAAAGAAAATTTAGAACGATGTAAAGTGGGGATTTTTTCTTTCTGTTGTTCTCGAATGATGAAATTTAAGAGTGATTATCACCCAATAAATTGAAAAATTTAACACTAAACACTTAAAACACATTTCTAAAGTCACCCATGCAACAAATTAATTTGATTAATACAGAACAGCCGGCAGGAAGTTGGGTGCCCTTCCTCCTCCAGCCTCCCCTTATTCAACATCTAAAATTGTTATGTTATAAAAATGTTGCGCTAATAATTATTATATGAAATATCTGAAATATTCTTAGAATTATAAAATTACTGCGTAAATAACTTTATTTGCAAAATATCAGGTAAATTTTCTATTGAAATTTATGATAACTTTATATTTTCATTAAAAAAAAATTATGTAATTCCTAATGAAAAAAAAAAAAAGATTAAAGAAAATGCAACGCTAATGATTCGAAAAAGAGAGAAATTTCAATTAATTAGAT
>JAHQWW010000165.1 GCA_029856365.1 Candidatus Hodarchaeota archaeon | reverse complement strand
GTCCTTCCACTTGCCCTATTTCCACTTGAAATAACAGAGGAATAGAGAACCATGTTCTCCCCTGCAGGACCAATAGCTGCTACTTGAATTGAATAATCTCTCTGCTCTTTCCGAATCTTGTGAGTTACATCCACCACAAAATTCCCTGCATATTGGGGACAATCTATGAAATCAACATCTAAGTCAGTAATCAGCAAATAAAGTAGATTACTTGCCTTACCAGTGATGATAATCTGATCAAAACCAGTGAATTTCATTTCAGCACCAAACTGGCCTCCTGCAGCAGAGTCACCCAATATTCCTGTTAAAGGAGATTTTGCAGAAATCGTGAAATAAGCGGATGCGAGTAAAGGAGAGCCAGTTAAGGGACCAATCCCAAAAATTAGTAAATTATCAGGTCCAAGTGGATCACAAATCGGATCTAATTCCTCAAATAACCTTTTAGAATTTGCTGCTCTTCCCCCTATCACATCTTTGATCCAACTCTTCTTCAATTTGTTGATTTTATACCTTCTTTCGGAGAGATCTATTCGTAGGATTTTTCCTCCATAACCATAATCCATTAGTATTGCCTCCTCCAATTAATTCTTACATCTCTCCCTAGTGTCTCAATATAATGCATTTGTTTTTCACTAGGAGTCATGTTCTTTACTTCGTCTTTAAGGTTAGCGAATGAGGGCTTTTTAAACTCGGGAATGTAACTGATTGCACCCTCGGTACAAACTTCAACACATTTAGGAGAACCTCCGCAGAGATCGCAGACATACACTATTTTATTAAAGATCTGTACTGCTCCTATGGGGCAATTTCTCTCACATTTTCCACAAAGTGTACATAATGTAGGAGAAACTACTATTTGTCCTTTACTCCCCAATGTAATAGCATTTGAAGGGCAATCCATACAATATCTTTCTTTACATTGAAGACATACAACAGGGCCGTCGATTCCAACTTGATATAAGTTCACAACGCGTACCCTAGCCATATTTCGGTTAACTCGACCTGTATGATGCATTGTACAGGTAGTTTCACACATCCTACAACCTGTACACTTGCTAATGTCAAGTTGAATCATCGTCAATCAATTCCAGACGATATTGAACAAGACCATCAGGATCAGGACATGAAAAATGTTTGACCCTCTTGACCCAATGATCTTCATCAAGCTTCTCTTTTTCTGAAAAAATAGGAAAAATAGGCATCATACTTTGTAATGCCCATATGCATATGTGTTTCCCCTCTGGGATTGTTAATTTAGATCCTTCTATGAAAAAGTAATCACCTATAAGCATAGGTAAATTGCAATAACCATTAATTCTTTCAACAGACACCTTTATTTTTGACATCTTACAAACCCAATTAGTAATACGTTTTTTAGACTGTTTCAGTTGGTCTTGGGAGAATGATATAAGATGGATAACTTGAACCTACCAAAATTGAATTATTTGCGATCTTTTGATCTAAATATTGATAGTAATAAAGTTCAGGAGATACTCCTGTGTTTGGATTGATTACGAATCGGGGGTAATTCGAACTAGAAATCGCTATCCTAATTCTATGTCCTTCATCGAACTGATAAGCAGTTGACCAGAGATCAATAGTAACATTCACAGGCTCAACAGGATTTAAAGGGGGAGCATCTTGATCAAAACCATTTCGTCTAATCATATTGATGATTCCATCAGTTAATAACATTGAACGTCCATCGGGATAAACATCAGTAATTTTGACTGTAAAATCAGTATTCGTACAGTTTGACATTACCCAAAGGTGTGCCCACATCTGTCCCACGACTTCAACCTTTGAAGTCAATGGAGGTGTTTCAAAAATTATTACATCATCCCGTGTTTCAACAGAACGTTGATCGTATGGACCTGAAGGGATCATTAAATTTGTACCTCCAACAGTTGGCACTGGGTCACGAGGGTCATATATATAAGAATAATTTGCACTGGCTAAACCATTCGTCCCAGGAATTAACTGATTACCAGTATTAAAATACCAGTGATCATCAACATGAGGTACAGGCCAATCATAGGCAAATCTATAGTCATTCACATCTGAGTTACCTGATGTATTATCCCCCATCATATAATAAGCTACACGATATTCGTTGACCCAATCAAACTCTTTACCTAACAGGACATGATCAAAAAGTTTTCGTTCCCACTCAAGATATAAATCTAATCCTTCAATAGTTTTTGTTGGATAGAATAATTCTCCTTGTTTTCCTTCACCTGGAAAACCATGAGTAAAAGGTCCCATTATCAATAATTGGTGACCACGAGCTCCCTCAAGACCTAAATCATCATATCCAATAAAACCATCTAATGTTCCTTGTTGGAAAACATCGTACCATCCTCCAATATGAATTGCAGGAACATTTACATTACTAAAATTTGGCCCCTCCTCTAGGAATAAGGATGTTGAGTTGTAAAAGAGAGCCTCCTTTTTGGAATGATCTATAATCTGTTGAAGTTGATATTCATAATTATCAGCTGTTCCTTCAAGCCATCCGAGAACAAGACTTTCCTTAAGTGCTCCACCTGGCCAAATAGAAATTTTATATAAATCCGGTGTACCAATCATTAAAGATTGACATACAAGACCAGTTGGATTCATACCAGCATAAAAATATTCATTAATTGCTAATGCAGACGCCCCTACAGAAGCAACTTTCCCATTACACCATGATTGATCCAATATCCATTCAATAGTATCAACACCATCTTGGTAGGCTTGGTGAAACATAATGAAGTCTTCATGATCTTCTGAATCATAACATCCTCTAATATCTTGTACTACCAAATGATACCCTTGTGTTAGATACAATAATCCATATGTTACTCCCATCCCATTTTTTCCATAGGATGTTCGGGTAAGAATGACTGGTTTTGGTCCTCCAAAAGATCCAGGGGCTAAATACACATCAGTAGCTAATTTTATTCCATCTCGCATAACAATATAATGAGTCTGTTTAGCTGGGGGAGCGTATATAATAGCTCCAAGAAGAATAATTGTTGGAACAACAATAAGGATGATTAAAATTCCAAGATAAATAACCTTCGGAATACGGGAAAAGCGTTGTACACTTCTTTGCACAACAACTGATAATGGAATAGATGAAGTCTTTTGTCCATAATGTAAGAAAAGAAGCAAGCTCACTCCAATAGCTGCAGTCGCCAAATAGTCTCCTGCAACAACATACCCCAAAATCCCGATTAATGGTCCAACAATAGTGAGTATGATTCCAGTAATATTTAGAGGTTCAGAGCTTATTTTAAGCCCAATCTCTTTAAGATAACTTCCACCTAATAATAGTGAATAAATTGATATAAATACAGCAATAGGGAAATACAACATCCCTATTAGCAGTACAATAACTTGTTTCAAAGAAAAGATAAATGCCTCTTCTTGGGTAAAGAATTTTATTCCTTCTTTCAGTTCCTTATTGTAATCCCTAGAGTAATTTAAGAAATAGGATACTATGTAAAGTCCTCTACAGAGAATTAATAAGAGTCCAGCTGTTAATATTCGTTCAATACTGAGTATTCCTAAATTATTCAAATAATAGTATATCGTAGAGAGGAAATCAATCATATCAAATCAACCTTGGACTATTTCAGAAAAGTAGGTTAAAAAGATTGTGAAAAATTTTGGTTATTTTTGCATAAATATAGGTTCACAATTGTGATTTGAAAAATATCATTACAAAAAACTTTTATTTGAATTTGGCTTATATCTATGAAGGATGTATTAAAAAAGATGGCAAAATTAAAAGTCAAATCAATCATAATCAGTTTTTTACTAAGTCTTGCTTTTTGTAATATTATGATTGAAGTCAAATCAAATGAAGGTATTCCAATCACTCCCAACGATGAATTCTTTACGGAAGCAATCGATTTCTTCGATATAAATCCTGATACATATCGATTAGTGGTTACAGGTGCAGTGGCTAATCCCTTGAATCTATCCTTTGAAGATATTAGAGCTTTACCTATTTCTTCCGAAATTGTACGATTGACATGTATTGCTTATAAATATGGAGCAAGAACATTAACTGGTGTTGCTAATTGGACTGGCGTAAGATTGTCTTACATTTTAAACTTAGCACAAATTAATAATTTCTCTGCCAAAGATATCACTTTTCATACTCCTGATTTAAGTCGCTTAGGTTATTCAACAAGTTTAAATTTAACAGAGGCATTTTGGGGAGATGTTATTCTCGCTTACGAAATGAACGAGGAACCTCTACCAGCGATACATGGTTTTCCTATCCGCCTTGTTTGTCCCCGCTTTTATGGTTATAAATGGATAAAGTGGTTAGCTTATATTAATGTGTCATCAAAGAACTATGAAGGATTTTGGGAAAATCGGGGATATGAAGATTCACCCTATGTAGATGTAAACCTTCCGATTTATTATTCACCAATTGGAACTGATATTACAGCTTTTAGTTCAAAATCAACTCAATCTACTCCTTGGCTAGGCATAGAAATAATTCTTCCCCTAGTAATAACTATAGGGATCACCCGATTAGCGATTAAGAATCGAAAACAATTAAGCTAAGGTTCGTTCTCCAGTTTGAACCTTCCATAAAGAGGCATACAATCGATTATCCTCGACTAATTCATTATGTGTACCTTGTTCAATGATTTCTCCATTTTCTATGACGAATATTTTGTCAGCATTCCTAACTGTTGATAACCTGTGAGCGATTATTATAGTGGTTCGTCCAATAATAATTTTTTCAAGTGATCTTTGGATAACAGCCTCCGTTTCATTGTCTACACTAGAAGTAGCTTCATCCAAGATGAGTATCGGTGGATTTTTCAACACTGCACGAGCAATAGCAATACGTTGTCTCTGTCCCCCACTTAATTTCTGGCCTCTCTCACCCACAAGGGTATTATAGCTGTCTGGTAGACTATTTATGAAGTTGTGGACTTCAGCGACCTTTGCGGCTTCAATGATCTCTTCAATTGGGGTATCGGGCTTACCATATGCAATATTTTCTCTTACGGTGCCATCAATGATGAATGTATCTTGTTTAACTAACCCAATCGCCTTCCGCAATTCTTGGAGATCGAAGTCTTTGATATCAATCCCATCAAGTGTAATTCTGCCTTTTTGTGTATCGTAAAACCTTAGAAGTAGCTTGACTATAGTTGATTTTCCAACACCTGTACTTCCAACAAATGCGATTGTTTCCCCTGAGTCAATATTGACGGTTAGATTAGTAAAAGTCGAATTGCGTCCTTTATATCCAAAGTGGACATTTTGAAAAGAGATTCTACCAGAAATTGAAGAGAGAGGGAGTTTGTTCTTTCCATTTACAATTTTACTCTGAGTATCTAGTAGATTCATTATCCTCGTGGTTGAAGCCATAGCTCGCTGGTACTGATCAAGGGTCTCACCCACTCTTGTTAAAGGCCATAGAAGCCTTTGAGTCAAAAATATCATAGCACTATAAGCTGCAACCTCTAATTGACCATTAATTGTTTGAATTCCCGCGAAAATTAGCATTGCTGTGAACCCGACAACAATTATCATTCTAATGAGTGGGGAAAAAGCAGAACTAAATTTGATTGCTTCGCGATTACTCTCTCTATATTCGCTTGAGGATTTCAATATTCTACTCTCTTCATATTCTTCAGTTGTATAACTCTTGATGGTCGCTATTCCTGTCAAATTATTGGACAATTGACCGTTTAATATTCCTACTTTCTCTCTAACATCGGCATATCTCGATTCGAGACGTTTCTGAAATTTTATTGAAAACACAAGAATAAATGGCATGGGAACCGCAGCCATCCAAGCAACTCCTGGTGAAAGAAGAAAGAATGCTGTTAAAATAGTTAAAGCCGTTACCGTGACCTGAATGAGATCGTTCGCTCCAATGTCAAGGAATCGTTCTAGTTGATTGATATCATCGTTTAGGATAGACATTAGGCCTCCTGTTTGACGATCTTCAAAGTATTCCATATCTAAATGTTGAAGATGTCTATACGCGTCAAGGCGCAATTCATGTTCGATTGTCTGCGCTAAATTCCTCCAGAAAATTTTGTAAATATATTCGAATAATGATTCTAATGCCCAGATGACAAATGTCAATAATCCTAGGAAAATTAACTGAGAAGTAACGTCTGTTATGCCAAGATATCCAAAGATAGAGCCCTCCCTTCTAACAGCTATATCTACTGCAGCCGCGATAAGAAAAGGAGGCGCTAAATCAAACCATTTGTTTAAAATAGAAAAAAATGTGGCTAAAAGCATTGTCAATCCATGTGATCGTGAATAATGGATCAACTGTAGGAGGGGGCGATCATGTTTCATAATTAACGGAGAAATTAGATTGATTTATCTATTATTTGATAAAGAAAATGAATTCAGATATTGAGTGAAGCATTTTTTAAAAAAAATAATAACAAAGAAGTTAAAACTAATAGCTTTATTTTAAAGAACATTAAAGTTCATTCCCATAAATTAGTATTTTATCTAAGATGGTAACATTGAATCAACGAATTAAAGATCTAATCCTTGAAGCAGAACATACTCGAAATAAAACTCCTGAAGATAGATTACAGGCAATTTTTGAGCTTATTGAGTTTTCAGAGAACCTCTTCAACACATTAAATAATTCAAGGGAGAAATTCACCCATGAAGATTGAAGAAATTCTCATATCAATAACACAATACCTGGAAAGACAGCAAATACCTTATGTCGTTGTTGGTGGATTTGCAGCAGTAGCTTGGGGTAGAGCAAGAACC
>JAHQWW010000164.1 GCA_029856365.1 Candidatus Hodarchaeota archaeon | reverse complement strand
TCTGGTTTAATATGGGCATGTTTATGGTGGCCTCCCGGCGGAAGAAACCAAGCATGGCTGGACGGTTTTCCTTATTTGGTCATAGTAATAGGAATTATCCAATTAATCACAGGGGGCAAGTACGAAACGGGTATATCTTTCATTGATGGCTTCCTTCATGGCAAAAAACTTGAAGAGCCTCGGAAAAAAAGAATAAAAGAAGACAAGAAGAAATATGAGCGGGGAACCCACGAGAGAGAAAACGAGGTATCAAGGCTCCTACAGGAAGAGGAAAGAAGCAAATCTAAGGCCAGAGAAATCGGTTCAAAGGAATGTCCAAATTGTGGATTAATAAATCCCATTTCAGCAATGAAATGTGACTGCGGCTATAAGTTCTAAATCTAATTCTTATGAATATAAATGCGTTAAATACAATTAATAAAATATAAATTGCGCTTGGAGATATACGATACTAAAAATCGCATTCACACATTGACAGAACAATATATTTGTAATATCGATTAGTCAGATTATGCAAAGGGAGAGGAAATGATAAATTGATTTTTTCAAACTAATTATATCAGTAGCTCATCTAATATAAGGAATATTTTATGGTTGAAAAGTGGCATGAACGTTTTTCTCCTGAGCGATTCCTAAGAAGAGTAAATATTGATCAATTCATAAAAAAAAATGAAGCTTTCAATGAAAGCAAAGTTGATACTCTTGGACAACCTTGCTATATATGCAAAGGATTCCAGGGGCCTGGAATATTATTAAACGATAAATCATATCTTTGTAAGTCATGTTTTGAGAAAATTACATCAATTACTTATCCCGAAAAATATGAAAAACTCTACCGAGAATTTATTAGGGAACGTGAGGCACGAAATGAAGCAAGGGAATTATTAATTAATAAATGTTTATTCCGAAAGGCTTCAGTTTTTTTTAAAGTTTTGGGTTTGGTTTCGCTTTTGTCGCTTTTGATAGGTTTTGAATATGTGGCTATTCCTATTTTTTTTGGACTTTTTTATTTATTTACGAATACGATTCATGAAAAAAAAATTAGGCGATGGGAATCTAAATACCCCATGCCGGAAAAGCCTAAACTTAGACATTTTCATGATCCTAATGCTGAACTAAACCAGAATGATTTTCTTGTATTAAAAATTTTTAATAATTGGCCAGGATACCCACCGTTTTGGGGATATCTACGAGATTTTACCTTAAATCGTGATAATCATAGATGCCAAGTTTCAGGATGTCCATCACGTGTTGCACTCCAGGTTCATCACAAAACACCTGTTTCTCAAGGCGGAGAACACGTGCCTAGTAATTTAGTAACATTATGCGACTTCCATCATTCATTAGAGCCTACAGAGGGGCATGGAAGAATCTGGGGAAAAATACAATATCGATATTTCACAATGGTTCGGGCACACAGTAGACGAAACCCAGTAACACCAGGTTTTCATTATGTTCGGGCCCATGTACGAAGATTAGAATTAATTGATGAGTCCGAATTAAAAGATATAATTGATACCTATGGTTTTCTCTGCCCTTCCTGTGAAAATCAAATAGAAAGTTTTGAGATTGATAGGATTTCAGCAGAAGTTTACGTACATTGTGATCATTGCCAGAGATCATGGATTGGAATTAGGAAATTGGCTGAAGAAACAGGCCCAAGGCTTGCAGAAATATTTATAGTGTCTAAAAACGAGGGGCAATGGAAACCAAATTGGTCTATGTTAGAAATGCGCTCAAAATCTGCATTTAGAGTTTTTTATTCACAGAGAGAAAAAATTTAATAACTATTTCGACAAACTGAATAAAATAATTATGATCAAGGCAAGTCGGGACAGGTTATCCTGACCCAATTATCGAAATGACATGTTGACCACAATAATAGTTGTTCTAGTATTATTTATATGCTTGGCTTTAATAATTCTAAAGAGGAGAAAAATCAAGATGAATGGCTACTTTGACACAAATATATATAATAGAATTTTGGATGATCCTCACAAAGAATCAATAATTAAGAAAATCAAGAAAAAAGGAATAATTCCAATACCAAGCGCCATAAATTTATGTGAGATTTTGTCAACCTCAGATGAAAATAGAAAAAATGATTTAGTTAACATATACAATACTATTAGAAATAATTACTTTCCATTGAAGCCTTATACTTGGTTATTAAAAGAATCTGTAGAAGCAGTAGAAAAAGGCATGGAGGAGATAGAAGTGAATTATCCTATTGAAGTCAACAAAGATACAGAAGATTTATGTAGAAAGATTACCAGTAATAAAGGGATTGAGCTTGAAAAATACATTCAAGGGGCAAGAAAGTATGTTCAGGAAAAAATTAAAGAAATGAAAATTGCTGATGAAAAATCATTCTTTGCATATGCAGATGGTGAGAATGATTTCTCAATTTCTCTTTTCGATGATTTATGCCAGGCCATGGGAATCAAACACAACCTAAATAGGAAACAAATTCTGGGAATATTACAATCCCATAGTATGCCCTGGTTGTATATTTTAGATGCTTTTCTTTACTTATTCTATAGAAGACCCTTTAAATCTGAAGGATATGGAAAAAGAAGCAATCCAGAGGTTGCTGATTTAGAACAAAGTGGTTATCTGTTTTGGGCAGATCTATTTGTAATTAAAGATGATGCCTTTTTTTCATTCATGAAAGAACTGAAGCAACTAAGAGGATATGAAAAAGAAATAATGAATTATTCTGAGTTTAAAAAACATCTTGGTTTTACAAATTAAGCCTAGGATTAACAAAGTAATAGGGAGAATGAAAACTCAGATACAACTAAGACTCATTAGTAAAAAGTGAGATGGACTCATTTATAAGTTGGCTTAAATCTCTTCCCTGGCTAGAAATAATTTCTATTTCAGTTGCCATCATAGTTGCCGTCATATCTTATTTTCAGGCAAGAAAAGCCTTAAAAGAATCTAAAGAAGCAAACAAAATTGCCAATGAAGCTCTTGTGGAATCCAAAATACAGTTTACAACCTCAAATAGACCATTGCTTACAATTAAGCCCGTGCTTTTTAAGGGAGGAGATGGTTATTTTAATATATCTTTTTTAAATGAAGAAAAATTAATTATAAAAATGCCAATTGCCATTAAGAATGTAGGAAGGCTTGTTGCAGATAATATCTTCTTGCATTCTGCTAGATGTATGTTACATATAGACAATCAACTTAAAACAGGGTCTATAAAAGAATATAAAACAGTAAGTGGCAAGCTAACACTTATGGACTTACCACCAGGTGGAGAAGTTGTAAAAATAGTAGATTTTGATTTTCAGTTACCTCCAAACTTAGATATAAATGAATTTCGTGATGATTTACTCTCTTCATGTAGGATGGACACAAATTTTCTTTTCCATTATTACAGCCATTATGATAAAGAAAAAACACTTGCATCCAATTTTTCTTATGCCATCAGTTATGATTGGTATAGTATTCTAATGATGAAAATATAGTGAATAAATCGAGGAATAGAGGTTGAACTAAACAACTAAAATCTTAATTACTATTTTGGTGAAATTAGCTATAAAAATGTATTTAACTTTCATGGATGAAAGCGGAGGAATTGGCTTTTCTGAAAAATCTATCTATAAATATTTTGTAATGACAGCATTAACCATTGAAGAAGGTATAGAGCGCAAAATTAAAGCCATCATGAAAAAAAAGAAGGCTAAATTATATAATCTTGGATGGCCTAGAGATGTAGAGATTAAAGCGGTTACATTACACAATCTAAGACGAAATAAAAAAATAAAACAAATGCTAACCAGCCCAACTAATGGTGATAATTACATCCAGGAAGTACTAATAAGTATTAAGAATTCCTGTCATCCCAGAATTGACTATTTAGCAATTAATAAAGATGGAATAAAAGATAAATCTCTTAAAAGTGCTGATTATGGGATAGCTTATAATCTTTTTGCGGGAAAATTTCTATGTCCTTTAGTAAAGGAACTAAAAATTGTAAAACTTTTTGCTGATCCTAGGAATAAGGAAAGACACTCAAAAAAACATTTCGAGGCCTATATAAAAACTGAGATTATCAAAATGACTGTTGATGATAAAATTGAAACTAAGTTCGATATTCAGCAGCCATATTCTCATATGAATTTAGGCTTGCAGGCAGTCGATTTTTTCTCATGGTCAATTTATAGATATTTTGTAAATAATGACTCTAGATTTTATGATGTGTTTTCAGATTTGATTGTGAATGGGAATAAACTCTATTTTGAGGGGGAATGAGAGATGTTACGTTCTGACAGGGCTACAATAGATGTAGCTTATGTCCACGTTGGGCACCGTTCAGACGATTTACGTCACCTCTCACCATAAATATAATGCATTTTTTGAAAAAGTCAATATAAATCTAGGCGGTTGCATTAAAGACATATCCAGGAAAAGCTTGGTTATTGCTTTCGAGTCCCAATCGCCCCCATTAAAATTACTTCTGATATTACCATTACTACTTATCATCCAATATGAATTTCTTCTGTATATTACATCGCCATCATACAAAATGTACTGTCCATTTTTTTATCGTGCTGAAAAATTAGCTCGGCTATTCATCAGGATTTAAGTTTTTATCAAAGATCGCCTTTTTGCAGTCGCTAGCTGCCTCATGAGGGGATCTTCCATCAGAATGCTGAAATAAATTCTCTAGCCTGCTATTGATGACAGACCTGAGCGGAGAGTACCGGCATTTTTTCTGTTGTCCTCCACAAAAACAACGGCTTGGGAAAAGAATTTTCTCTCTTATTTGCAAGACAATATCCTGATAGCTGTCTCCTTTTACAGAGCTTAAAACTGAGTTTATCCAATCTCGCATATCATCAAAGTGTTGCTCCACTCCTCTGTACCAATTCCCGCATATTGAACATTGGTTTGTTGCACTCCGTGGCTTTGTCTCTTTTTTCTTTATTTGACGCCTTTGTTTGCGTAATGCAGTTGCCACCCTTTTTGCATGCCTTAGATTTCCAAAAAATTCTTTGATTTCGTGAAGAGAAAAACTTTTAATTTTTCCATCTCTAAAATCTTGTGTTGTAGGATATCGGTTATTGTTATTCCGTTTGAACGCAATTAGTCCATCTAGAAGATGGTATTCAATCGTCCCTTCTAGTGGAATATCTATTTCAGGCTTTTTTTTGTCACTGACCCCCTCTTTTTTTGTATGTTTTTCCCCGAGAGAATGTAACAACGTACTTTTTGACCCGTCTATTTTATCGTTGGAAATTGATGTTGTTACATTTTTAAGCGTAAGTTCTTGAAAAATAAAATCTTTACTCCTCCTGTGAATTTGTCTCATTTTTTCTGCAATATCAGCTGGAATTGGCCGTTTATTTCGCTCCCAGAAGGATACTATTTCTCGTTGAATCCCCAAATAATTTGACATCTGTTCCTGTGTCCAGCCTCGTTTTTTTCTTACTTTTCTAAAAATCTCACAATTTTTCATTTTTCCTCAAATTCAGTTGATACACTTCCTTGAATTGCTTGAATGAATGCGCCTTCTTGTATCAAAGGGCGCTCATCGGAACTCTTCCTCAAGTATTGGTGTCCATTCCTCTGGCTTATCTCGAAGCTCATCGTTATTTGCAAGAAGCTTCAAGCAAAAAGCGTTTTTCTCAAACGCCTCTAAAGAAACCAGGGTTTTTTTGAGTATAAAGTTGTCCTGGTATTTCTCTAGAAAATCTAAGGTCGCATCAAATTCTTGCTCGATCTTAAAATCTGCAAAAAATATTTTGTCCAGCAAATCAAGCGCATATCTGGTCTTGTTATTATCGTTTTTCGAGAAGGGTATCTGCGTAATTTTACAGAGCCTGTGGAGGCGTGTGTATGTCGCGGATGACTCTAACTCGGAGTCTAATGCGCCACCCTTCAATAATGCCTCGCCATCAGGCTTGGACACCCGCTGGATTTGAGGGGCTATATGGCCATGACTAATGTTGTTATCATTATGGAAATTCTCTTCATCGAAAGTGGAAAAACCTCCCGAAGTGGAAGCACTTTCTATAGTGCTGGAACGTAGGGAGGATTGTCTGTTTTTACCTCTAAGTGAAATGTCTTTTGTTTTATCTTTGTCTTTAGGTTTCTTTAAGTGTTTTCTTTTAGTGTTTTCTTTAAGCCTAGAGGTAGAAGGTGACTGGTTGGTAACCTTTAAGGTTACTCGCTGGTAACCTTTAATGTTACTTTCATTGGAAGCTCCATATCTATTTTCGTCTTTAGGAGTAAAGGTTAATGATTGGTAACTTTTATAAGTTTCTTTTTTGCTTTTTTCATTAATAGCAGAAGAATCTAAATGTTTACCCATGTCCTGCAATCTAACTCTGAACTTTTTGCAGAAAACACTTTCATCCCACTCATCGACATTAATGTTAATACTGTAGCTGTAAGGTCTTTTGCCTGTTCTGTGAATTACGTTCCAACCTAAAAGTTCTTTTATTGCTGTGCTAATTTTAGGTCCTGCCCTGCCACAATATTCCTCAAAATATGATCTCTTTATTTTTGCTTGTGTCTTTCTACACTCAAGGCTATTTCCTCTGTCTGAATTTTTATCATGGAAACCGATAGTTCTGGAAATGATACAGTGAAGAATGGCTTTATGAGTGTTGCTTACATTCATATTCGCAAGAACGCGCAGCAGCTTTTGCGGCATTGGAAAACTTCCCCATTCCATATCAATTTTAAATTTTTTCTTTGTTGATTTGTGATTTTCTCCTGTCATGTTTATCTCTCCAGTTAAACTTATTCGCCCCCTCAAGCCATG